>CAMKAP010000077.1 GCA_946410505.1 uncultured Clostridia bacterium | reverse complement strand
ACAGGCTCTTTCTTCTTTTCCGAACGTTGTAACACATCATTGACAAACCTACAGGCGGAGTTTACTTTGAACCACCTTTCACGCAGAGATTGGTCTGCGCAACGTTAAGCTTTTTCCTTTGCGATGCCACAACAATTGGAAGTCATATTCCGTTTAAAGTCCAACCAGCAGCAGTATTTCGCACGGTCAGATAAACCTATCGTATCGCTCCCTTCCGCGCGCTCAATTGTCGGAAAAAGCAGGCTTATTGTAATTATTTCGAGAGATTCCGAAAACAATTCCCGCCGTCAGGTAGAAAAATAAGGTGCGGGCATCCGTGTAGTTAAAGAAACCCGATTCCATCTGTCCAAAAAGCAAACAGGCAATGGCACATAGGCCAAACACTCTGTCTTTTAGCTGGTTTTTCCTATCCATAAAAGACCGGATACAGCGAAACAGCAGAGATAAAGAGATTGAAAGCGCTAAGAAAAGGCCGGGAATCCCCGTCAACATCAGCACCTGTAGCAAATAATTATGGAACTGGACTTTTGGTGCTTCGGTCTTCCAGATTAGATAGGCGTTCGTCCTCACCAATAGATTTTCAGTACTCTGGCCACGAAACAGAATTGCAGGTTCTTCTTTCAACGCAAGATACGCCCCGCGGAAGATTTCCAATCTACCGCTAAGGCGCCTGTTAAGATACTCGTAGCTGACCGTAACAGACTGTGGTTCCGGTTGTGCTGAAACAGGGATTCTGGCAGAAAGAACGGTCGGCTCCAATACTATATCCACAGCGGCCATCCCCACCTGAGCAGATGTGCTTGCAACTTCCGTATTAGATGGCCGCATTCTGTCTGCGAGCATGTATATTCCATGAAAGCACATATAAGACACTGCACACGAAGAAGCAAAGACAAACAGAATCAACAGCGCAGCTCCCCACCTGCTGACACGAAGCTTCTCCCCTGCTAATATTGCGCCGAGAATTCCCAAGCAAATGGACAACGCCGCCAGAATGCTTCTGCACTGTGTAAGTACAATTACTATCAGATCCGTTAAACCCGAAAAAGCGATCAGAACGCGGAGCATTTTACTTTTGCTGGAAAAGAGCTGATACAGCATCAGCAGAAAGGGCATCATAAACCAGAACGCTATGGTATTGGGGTTCGTATCCAGTGCTGTAATTACACCCTTCGACTTGTGAAATACCGCAGTAAGATAACCGCCTGTGATCGGATTGATAAGGTCACGACTCGTAATGTATGTATAAATGCACAACACGCCTAGCATGAAGAAGTACACGCCCAGGATCACAGAAAGCCAGTTGAGAACACGGCGGCGGCCGGCGCGGTCCAGGACCAGGCCAAGGGACATAAAGGGCAGCATCAGGGAAAGGTCCAGTACAAAGAGATACTCTTTGCTCAGGACACGGTCACCGTTGATGATGCGGGTGATCACAACCCAGAGCAAATAAGCCGCCACCAGCTTGATCTCGATCCCGTCCTTCAGTTTCCGAAAATACAGCACACCCGCCAGCAGCACCGGGGGAAAGAAGAGATAGATCCCCTGCTTGATGCTCTCAGCCAGATAAAAATTCACCTGCCACATCAGGAAATACAGAAAGATCCCGATGACGGTCACGGTATACACCGTCCGCAGGAGGACGGCGGATCTGCGATCCAGCGGCATTGGCAGCGCTCTCCTTTCCAGATTTGGCCCAAAGGCCGGTCAGAACAGATTCGTGCTGTAGATGCGCTCCGCGAGCGGCGCGGAGGCAAAGTCCACGATCACCCAGCCGTCCAGCGCAAGGTTTGCCTCCATGAGCCGACGGTTTAGGGTTTTGGCAAAAGACCAGGGGTGGCCGTAGGCCATGGTCCCCTTGGTGCTGAGAAAATGCACGGCGATGTCTCCGGACACGCGGTCCCGTGCGGCGTCCATGCCCGCCGTGAAGGCGTTCCACTTGTCCTCGGTGCCGAACTCATAACGGTCCTGTACCCAGAGGCTGTAGCTGCCGTTATCCTCACGGGCGGCGTTCAGGTCTGTGTTGGAAGAGCCGTTCTGGTTTGCCCAGAGGAAGGGAATCCCGGCGCGCTCGCCCAGGTCGGCCGCATCCTCGTAGCGTCGCAGGAGAACAAGCTTGCCGCGCGCCTGCCCCAGCGTGGGCATGGTGTCGGTCAGCAGCCAATGACTCTCTTCCGCCTGAATATTCGCATCCAGCGTCTCCTCAAAGACGCGGACGAGCTCGTCTCCGTGCTCCTGCTTGACTGCAAAGATCACGGTCTCTGTAGGATGCGCGTCCAGGAAAGCGTAGCAGTCCGACAGCACGGCGCTGAGCCGCAGGGCCTCAGAAGAGAAAGCGCCGGTCTTGCACTTGGTAAAGCCGTGCATCAGCTGGAAAACGCCGTCCTCATCCAGGCCCAGACGAATGTCCAGATAGCGGAAGCCCGCCTCCAGCTGCTCGCTGATGCTCAGCGCCTGGCATTTGGAGAAGAACGCCAGCTGTACATACTGCGTCCCGGAGTCGTGGGTGCCGGGGATCGTAATCTCGCTCAAGAGCCGATCATCCGGCAGCTGCGCCATCCAGTCCGCCGAGCCGGGGACCGGGGCCCTGTCCCCGGTCTCCGTCAACGGCGAGACAAGCAGCACGAGCAGTACGCAGGCAATCAGAGCGAGGAGGGCCGCAAGGATCCGGCCCAGAATCTTCAGCGCCTTTTTCATTCTTTACTTGTCCTCGTAAGCTGCCAGCACACCCTTGTAGGTCATGTAGCAGTCCAGCTTGGCAACGACCTCGAAGGGCGCGTGCATGCTCAGCACGGGTACGCCCGCGTCGATGGTATCGATGTTGCGCTTGGCCATGAACTTGGCGATGGTGCCGCCGCCGCCCTGGTCCACCTTGCCCAGCTCGCAGAGCTGCCAGATCACGCCCTTTTTCTCGTAGAGGCGGCGCAGATAGGCCACCAGCTCGGCGGAGGCGTCGCTGGTGCCGGACTTGCCGCGGGCGCCGGTGAATTTGCAGATGCCCATGCCGTAGTTGACGCGGGAGGCATTGCGCTTTTCAAAGACCTCGGGATAGAGGGGGTCGAAGGCGGCAGTCACATCGGCGGAAAGGCAGAAGCTCTTCTCAAAGCAGCGGCGCAGGGCCACACCCTGGCTCTCGCAGAGATCGGCCATAAAGGTGTCGAAGGCCTCGCTCTGCATACCGGAAACGCCCTCGGAACCGATCTCCTCCTTGTCGCAGAGAAGGCATACGCAGGTCCTCTCCGGGTCCTTCACATCCAGAACAGCCTGGAGTTCTGCGAAGGCGCAGACCCGGTCGTCATGGCCGTAGCCGCCGATCAGAGAGCGGTCGAGGCCGATTTCGCACACATCGAAAGCGGGGACAGCCACCAGCTCCGCGGAGAGGAAATCCTCCTCCGTGATGCCGTACATGTCGTTGAGCAGGCTCATGACGGCCAGCTTCACACGATCCTTGCCCTCGTCGGCATAGGGGGCGGAGCCCAGCAGGATATTGAGGCCCTCGCCGGTGATACCCTCGGCCATGGTCTTCTTCATCTGATCCTGGGCCAGATGGGGCAGCAGATCGGTGATGACGAACTTGGGCTCGTCCGGCTCCCGGCCAAGGACGACCTTTACCGTCTCCCCGGATTTGAGCGCCACCACGCCGTGCAGCTCCAGAGGGATGGTGACCCACTGGTATTTCTTGATGCCGCCGTAGTAATGGGTCTTGAAGTAGGCCATCTCCTCGTTTTCATAGAGCGGGATTTGCTTCAGGTCCAGGCGCGGCGCGTCCACATGGGCGCCCGCGATCACAGCGCCCTCGCTCAAAGGCTTTTTGCCGATAACAGTGAGCATGAGCGCCTTGCCGCGGTTATTCTGATAGACTTTATCGCCCGCCTTTAGTTCCGTGCCGGGGACATATTTCACAAATCCATTTTCTTCCGCGAGACGAATGGCGTTGTCCACGGATTCCCGCTCGGTGCGGGAATCGTTCAGATACGCCATATAGGCGCGGCAGTAGTTCTCCGCGTCGATGCGCTCGGCGGTTTCGATCCGGTCATAGCCGTTCTTCGGCTCGAAAAACAGATTGTTTCTCAGTTCATCCATGGTTTGACTCCCTCAACATATCTAAAAATTTTGCTGTGAACTTGTCCATCGGACCGTCGTTATAAAGGATACGGTCACAGTGCTCGATAAAATAGGCGTCGCCCTTCTGGGCAGAGACGCGAAGCTGCGCCCGCTCCCGGTCGATGCCGTCCCGGGCCATGATGCGCCGGATGCGCGTCTCCGGCTCGGCCAGGATCCCGACAAGCAGGCCGCAGCGCTCGGAGAGGCCGCTGGATATAAGCTCGATGGCGTCCAGTGCGGCCAGCGTCCCGCCCGCCATGGCAAAGTCTTCCAGCCGTGTCTCCACTTCCCGGATCACCCTGCGGTGGGTGACGCCGTTGAGCGTCGAGAGCGCCTCGGGATCGGAAAAGACGATTTTTCCGAGGGCCGCCCGGTCCAGCGCACCGTCACGCACCGTGCCGGGGAAGGCGGCGTCCAGCTCGTCGAGAAGCCCGCCGTCGGTCTCCAGCAGTTCATGGTACACCGCGTCGCAGTCCAGCACCAGCGCCCCTTGCTCCTCCAGGAGCTTCAGCGCCGTGGTCTTGCCGCAGCCGCTGGGGCCGGTGATGCCGATGACCCGCAGGTTTTCCGCCAGAGCTCTGCGGATCTCCTCAGCGCCGAGAGCTCCCTGCCGCAGGATGCGATAGGGCGTGCGGCTCATATCCAGGATCGTGGACTCCCGCCCGATGCCGCAGGCGCCGCCGTCGATGACAGCCTCGATTTTTCCCCGGAAATAGCGGTATACTTCCTCCGCCGTCTTGGGGCTTGGCTGCCCGCTGGGATTGGCGGAGGGCGCCGCGAAGGGAATTCCCGCGAGACGCAGGGCCTCCAGGGTCATGGGATGGTCTGGGCAGCGGAGCGAAACCGTCTCCCCGCCCGCCCGCACGATCTCAGGCACCACATCGCATCTGGCTTTCAGCACAATGCTCAGCGGTCCGGGCCAGAAACGCGCAGCCAGGGCCTTCGCTTCCTGCGGCACGTCAAGACAGTAGCGTTCCATCTCGTCCGCGTCCGGCACCATCAGCGCCAGAGGCTTTACCTCGGGCCGGCCCTTGACTTCATAGATTTTTCTCACAGCCTCTTCATCCAGGCCGTTTCCGGCAAGGCCGTAGACCGTCTCCGTGGGTACACCCACGAGACTCCCCTGCCGCAGGAGTTCTGCCGCTTTGTGCAGATCCTCCCGAATGATGATAGTCTCCATTTACTGCTCCGTCTGGGCAGCCAGCTTCTCGGCCTGATCCGCCGTGATGAGCGCGTCGATCAGGGGATCGAGATCGCCGTTCATGATCCGGTCAATGGGGAAGCTGCGCCCGTCCCCGCTCAGCCGGTGATCGGTCACCCTGCTCTGGGGAAAATTGTAAGTGCGGATGCGCTCGCTCCGGTCGCCGGAGCCGATCTGGCTCTTGCGCTCGGCGGCGACCGCCGCGTTCTGCCGGGCCAGCTCCTGCTCATAGAGCTTGGCGCGCAGGATCTGCATGGCCCGGTCCTTGTTTTTATACTGGCTCCGCTCATCCTGGCACTCCACCACGAGCCCCGTTGGCAGGTGCGTGATGCGGATGGCGCTCTCGGTCTTGTTCACGTGCTGGCCGCCGGCGCCGGAGGAGCGGAAGGTATCGATCTTCAGATCGTTGGGGTCCAGGCGGAAGTCCACCTCTTCCACCTCGGGCAGCACGGCCACCGTGGCGGCGGAGGTATGGATGCGGCCGCCGGACTCCGTCACCGGGATGCGCTGGACCCTGTGGCCGCCCGCCTCAAATTTGAGGCGCGACCAGGCGCCCTCGCCCTCGACGACGAAGCTGCATTCCTTGATGCCGCCGAGTTCGGTCTGGCTGATGCTGGCAAGCTCAATTTTCCAGCCGCGGGATTCGGCATACATGGAGTACATGCGAAATAGGTCGGAAGCAAAGAGCATGCCCTCCTCCCCGCCGACGCCGCCCCGGATCTCCATGATGACGTTTTTTCCGTCGTTGGGGTCCTTCGGCAGAAGCAGGATCCTGAGTTCGCGCTCCAGGCGCTCCCGCTCGCTCTTCGCCGCCTGGTATTCCTCCTGGGCAAGCTCACGCATCTCCGGGTCTCCCGTCAGGGCCAGCGCATCCTCCTGGTCCGCGCAGGCCTTCTCATAAGCCGCAAAGGTCTCGGCCAGGGGGCGAAGCTGCCGCGCCTCTCTGTCGCATTTTGCGTAGAGGGCGGGATCGGCATAGGTCTCCGGCTCCTCCATGCGGTGCAGAAGCTCCTCGTATTGATTTTTTACCCGTCTGAGTCGGTCGAACATTGTCGCGCTCCCCGTCAAGCAATTTAACCGATTTATTATACCACGAAAGAGCGCTACTGTAAATCACATTTCCGTCTCTTTCCCGGAAAGCAGGAAAGGTCCGCTGCGCCAGTCCATGCCGGGGCGGCGCTCTGCGCGGCTGGTGCAGCCGAGCACATAGAAGTCGTGAGCCGCAGCGCCCAGGCTGAAAATTGCCGAGGCCTCGCCGGAGAGCTGCTTGACCGCGGCGGGCTTCGTGAGAATGGGGATGCTCCCCTTCCCCTGCTGTTCGCGCAGCAGTTCCCGGCCTTTTTCATTGGCGGCCAGGACCCTGGCGTAGGGCGGCGTTCCCTCGTTCATACCCGCCGTGATCCCGAGGCAGGCGCAGAGGCAGAGGCGGCGGATGCGCGAGAGCGGGAAGCGCTTGCTGCGGGCGGCGGCCAGGATCGCATCATAGCTTGCCTCCCGCCGGATGGCCTGATACAGTCGATTGCCGAGGCCGTCAGCGGCGTCGGGCAAACGCCGAAAATAGCCTTCGTCATAGAGGCGCAGGCGGCTCAGAAGCGCGGTCTCGAAAACGCTCCGATCCCGGATCTCCCGGCCCAGACGGCGCTCCCGCTCATAAACCGCGAGGGCCTCCGGCGGTACCTCTCCCCGGATGCTCCTGCCGGAGAACAGCGTTTTCCGGATCTCGGAGGCCGAGCGGAGTCCGGGCTGGCCCTCGCCGTCGTGCTCGCTCCCCTCCCGGCGGATGGCCGCGGGCTCCATATCCAGGTGCAGATCGTAGATGGTCCGAATATACTCCACGCCCAGGATATTATTGGGCTGGGCCAGGCGGTTTCCCTTTTCGCCCAGCCGCTTTTCCATCACCATCTGCCGCGCGGCGGCATAGGAGAGAGCGGGCGTCTCCTTCAGCAGGGCGGAGATCTCCTCCTGCGTACCGGGCTGCAGCAGAGCTTCGGCGAGCTGCTCCAGCTCCCGCGTGTCCCCGGTCTCGCTGCCGAAGGCCAGACGCCGGACGCCGAAGGCGCCCAGCAGCCCCACCGCGCCGCGGGCAAACCCCTCCGCCGAGGACAGGCACCAGGGCAGCGGCAGCTCCAGCACCAGGTCAGCGCCGCCCCGGCAGGCAGCCTCGGCCCGGGCAAACTTGGAGTACACCGCAGCCTCGCCCCGCTGCACAAAGTCCCCGGACATGACGCAGACCACGCCCTCATCCGGCCCGAGCTCCTGCAGAGCGCGCGCGATGTGATACGCGTGGCCGTTGTGGAACGGATTGTATTCGCAGACGATGCCAATCATGGCTTTCCCTCCTGTACAAGTGCTGAGGCTCGGATTCTGTGTGGGCATACGGCTGATTGGAACGGAACAGACGATGCGCCACCCATTCTTTCTTTTCTTCTTGATAAAAGAAAGAATGCGCCGCACCCGGTGGAAGAAAGAAAAGAACGCTTACAAGGACGCCATGCCTTTTGCGCTTCGCCGTTCGCGGAATGGCTTCGCTTCGCTCGCGCCGCTCCCCGGGCGCAGGGCAGCGAGGCGCAGGTTCCCCCGAAAAACACTTGCTTTTTTCCTGTTTTGTATTAGAATAATCTTGTATGTATTCTATCTAATTTCGGAATTCAATACAAGAGAAAGGAAAACAATACATGAAAATTCTTGTCATCAACGCAGGCAGCTCCTCCCTCAAGTACCAGCTGATCGATATGGAGACCGAGTCCGTCATGGCCAAGGGTCTCTGCGAGCGCATCGGCATTGACGGTCACCTGAAGCACACCCCTCTGGTGGAGGGAAAGGCTGTTTTTGACGAAGACGTGGCGATGCCCACCCACGCGGAAGCCATTGCCGCCGTCATCGACAAGCTCACCAGCCCCCAGTACGGCGTGGTCAACTCCATGAAGGAGATCGACGCTGTCGGCCACCGCGTGGTCCACGGCGGCGAGAAGTTCGCATCCTCCGTCCTGATCGACGACGACGTGATGAAGGCCATCGAGGAGTGCACCCCCTTCGCCCCGCTTCATAACCCCGCCAATATCACCGGCATCAACGCCTGCCGCGCCGTCATGGGTGACGTTCCCATGGTCGCCGTGTTCGACACCGCCTTCCATCAGACCATGCCCGGCAAGGCCTTCATGTACGCCCTGCCCTATCAGTACTATCTCTCCAACGGCATCCGCCGCTACGGCTTCCACGGCACCAGCCACCGCTATGTCTCCGCGCGCTGCGCAGAGCTGATGGGCAAGCCCATCGAAGAGCTGAAAATCATCACCTGCCACATGGGCAACGGCTCCTCCATCGCCGCCATTGACGGCGGCAAGTGCGTTGACACCTCCATGGGCTTCACCCCGCTGGTCGGCCTGCCGATGGGCACCCGCTGCG
>CAMKAP010000076.1 GCA_946410505.1 uncultured Clostridia bacterium | reverse complement strand
CACCTGTTCCCATTCCGAACACAGAAGTTAAGCTCACCAGTGCCGACGATACTTGCCTGGCGACGGGCCGGGAAAATAGGTCAACGCCAACACAGAGCCGCTCAATTGAGCGGCTCTGATTTTTTGTTGATATATGCTCTTGACTGCCATCCTGAGCGCAGCGAAGGATCTCTGCATCAACGGACAAAAATTATGAACCGAGATTCTTCGTCGGCTTCCGCCTCCTCAGAATGACAGGATAGAGCTTTTTATACCGTCTTTTCGTTGTGCAAAGAAGCTTTGCGTGACTATTTTATCGTTACATGTTATGCTTTTCCGGGGGTGATCCGATGAATGATCTGGGAAAGCGGCTGCGGGAGCGGCGAATGGCACTCGGCATGACGCAGGATGAGCTGGCTGCGCGGCTGCATGTGACTAGGCAGACCGTTTCCAATTATGAGCGCGGGCTGAGCGAGCCGGATCTTGACATGCTGCTGCGCTTGGCGGAAGCGCTGCTGACGGATACCGCCGCTTTGCTTGGCACAGAGACGGCGACAGGTAAAGTATCACGAAAAAAAGAACTTTTCCCCTTCCTGCTCGGATTGGGGCTGACGGCGGGAGCAACCGCGCTGTTTTTCCTCTTGGAGCGGCAGGCCTTCGCCTGGAAAAGCACACACTACGATGTCATTCCCTATGAGCGCGTGGTGCTGCTGATGATGCCGCTCGTCTTCCTGCTGCTGGGCTGGACCTTAACTCAGGGTGAGGCCTGCCTAACAGGTCTGCCGACGCTGCCGCGGCTTCTTCGCGTCGGGATCCGGCTGGCGGTGATCGCGGCAATCGTTTTCTATCTGCTGGCCCTTGCGCCCATCCTTTTGCGCCTGCCGCTTGCAGATCGTTTCCGTTTGGATGCGGAGTTTATTTTTTCCCGGACTGCGCACTTTGGGGTCGGCTGGGGGAAGTATCTGGCCCTGCTGTTCGGGGCGGCAATACGTCTGAGTCGGAGGAATAATGACTTGACGCAGGGGCAGGATATGATATAGTGGTGGTACAAGCTTTGAAGGAGGTTTGCTATATGGCGAACAAATATGCCGGTACGAAAACTGAAAAGAATCTGTGGGAAGCCTTTGCGGGCGAATCCCAGGCGAGGAATAAATACACGTACTTCGCTTCTGTTGCGAAGAAGGCGGGTTACGAGCAGATCGCGGAGATCTTTCTGAAGACCGCGGATAACGAGAAAGAACACGCCAAGCTCTGGTTCAAGGAGCTGGGTGAGCTGGGCAGCACCGAGGAAAACCTGCTGCACGCGGCTGAAGGCGAGAACTTCGAGTGGACGGATATGTACGAGCGCATGGCGAAGGAGGCAGAGGAAGAGGGATTTGCCGATCTGGCTGCCAAATTCCGCGGCGTGGGTGCCATCGAGAAGGCCCACGAGGAGCGCTATCGCAAGCTGCTGGAGAACGTTGAGACCAAGACCCAGTTTGAAAAGAGCGGCGTTGTGGTCTGGGAGTGCCGCAACTGCGGCCACCTGGTGGTTGGCACCAGGCCGCCTGAGGTCTGCCCTGTGTGCAATCACCCTCAGGCTTACTTCGAAGTCAGGAAAGAGAATTATTGACATGACAAATCCCCCGTCTTTGGACGGGGGATTTGTCATGTCAGCAAGGCGAGGAGGGCCCGCTGCATGAGACTGGGCGGATTCACATAGCCGCAGGCACGGCCAGCTCCTGCGATGGCAGCGATCAGCCTGTCCGCATCGGGGAAACGGCTGCCAACCGCGAGGTAGCCGATGCACTCGCCGGAGAGCGCCGGGCCGAAGTCCCCGTTGAGGATGCAGGCGTCTGTCGTCAGCGCCAACGCAGCGGCGTCGGAGCCGCGCGAAACGCAGTCTGCCATCAGACAGGCGTGGGCTCCGGCGGCGATGATCTCTTTTGCGGCGCCGTCGGGGACAGACGCGCCGGAGAGGACCAGAAGCCTGGTTTGTTCTGTGAGGCAATCCGAGACCGAAGCGCCGGCTGCGTTGACGGCGCCGGGAAAGCCCGGTGCCAGCGGCGTCAGAAACAGGACCTCGTCACCCGGGTCGAGAAGGGCTCGGGCGAGGATGGCGCGCCCGGCCCGGGCGCCGCAGGTGATATAGATCCCCTCGGGGGCGACAGGATAGCCGCAGGCTGTGAGCCTCTCGCTCAGAGCTTTGCGGAGCGCGGGCAGGCCCGGGGCAGGGGTATAGGCGTGCAGGGAGGAGTCCTGCGTGGCAAGCAGCGCCTCCAGGGCGGCATCCAGACGGGCGCGGGAAAAGAGAGAAAGGTCAATCATGGGCGGCTCCTTGTTTTTCGAATACACATATTATAGCCCCGTGAGAGCCCAAAGGCAAGAAGCATCCCCGCCGTTGGCAAACAGGGAGACGAAGTTGTTGACTTTGCGGAGGAGCTGTTATATGATTTATCATGTGTAGAAGAGAAAAGGGGACGAAAAAGGAAGGTTTCATGAAGAGAGAGTTTTTTGTCAACGGCCGCACGGAGCTGGCCGGTAACCATACAGACCATCAGAACGGCAGAATTCTGGCAGGCGCCATCGACCTGGGGATCCGGGCGCGGGTGAGCGCCAACGACCAGGGCGTCGTGCGCGTCCGCTCCGAAGGGCAGGGCGAGCTGGAGGTCAGGCTGAATCAGCTGACTGTCAGGACGCGGGAGTTCGGCACGGCCCAGGCGCTGGTGCGCGGGATGCTGGCCGGATTCCAGGAGCTGGGGCTCAGGATCGGCGGCCTTGACGCCAGCGTCACCAGCACACTCCCCACCGGCGCGGGGCTGAGCTCGTCGGCCGCGTTTTCGGTGCTCATCGGGCGCATCCTCAACGCGCTCTATAACGACGGAGAGATCGATCCTGTGGTCATCGCGCGGGTGGCGCAGCGGGCGGAGAACGAGTTCTTCGGCAAGCCCTGCGGCCTGATGAGCCAGCTTGTCTGCTCCCTGGGCAAGACGATCTATGTGGATTTCAAAACCCGCGAGATCGAGACGGTGGAGGCCGATTTCGCCTCCATGGGCCTGACCCTCTGCCTGACCGAGACCGGCGGCAGCCACGCCGGACTGGACACCTCCTACGCCCGCATCCCGGCGGATATGGTCTATGTGGCGAATCTCTTTGACAAGGGCGTTCTGGGCGACGTGGACCCGGAAGAATTTCGCAGCAGGGGCTGGGACCCCGCCAACCGGCCGGTGCGCCGGGCCATGCATTTCTTTGACGAGAACGAGCGCGTGCCCAGGATGCGGGATGCGCTGAAGGCCGGGGATGGCGAGGCCTATATGAAGCTGATGAACGAATCCGGCCGTTCCTCGGAGGAGCTGCTGAACAACATCGTCACCAGCGCCACCGGGGATGAAAAGCTGGCCCAGGGCCTGGAGCTGAGCCGGCGGCTGCTGGAGGGCCGGGGCGCCTGGCGCGTGCACGGCGGCGGTTTTGCCGGCTGTGTGCAAGCGCTGATGCCGAGTGCGTATTTTGCCCACTACAAGGGCGAGATGGAAAAGGTTTTCGGCGCGGGAAGCTGCCGGGAGATCCGCCTGGTATAAACCGGCGTTCGCCATCCGATGAGCATGATTGAGCAAGGGGCCGTGAAAACCCGGTTTTCACGGCCCCTTGCCGGTTTTTATTCAGTTGACGCCGGGAATGTAGAGGCGCTCCCAGTCGTACAGGAGCATGAACTGCTCCAGCGTGATGTTGTTTTCCATGATATAGTGTGCGGCGTCCTCGCCCACGTAGCGGAAATGACCGGGATTCATGCAGGCTGTGCCGTACCAGCTCTCCTGCCCCTCGGGGTAGCGGAGGATGATCCCGTAGTCGGCGCAGTTTTCCAGCAGCCAGTCCCAGGCCTCGGTGCCGCGAAAGTCAATGCCCTCGCCGTAGTTGCCGCTGCCGCCGAAGCGCAGATCAATGCAAAGCGCGGTCTGGTGGTCGTTGCAGCCGGGGACATAGGTGGTCGCTGCGGCAACTGCCGCGCCGGAGCTGTAGACAACCGGCTCATAGTAGTTTTCCAGCACCGTCCAGTAATCCAGATAGCCGCGGAATGCCGTGACGCCGTACCCCGCCTCGTGAGCGGCGGCAACAAAGCTGTTGAAAGCCTCGGCCGCTACGGCGTCCACGATCACACCGGCGCCGTAGCTGTGGTTCGGGCGCTGATCGGTGATGCTGTTAAAGGAGTCGGCCAGCTTGAATTGCTGCAGGCTCAGGTCGATCCCCTCGGGCGGTTCGGGGAGCCCCCAGGCTGCCGCGCGCTCGGCTGGCGTCATGGCAGCCATGTCAAGCGTCTCCGGCAGGTCAGATTCTGCTGCAGGCGGTTCTTCCGAGACAAGGGACTCCTCCGGCGCTGCGTCATCCTCGGGATAAACAGACGCCTCTTCCTCCGCGGAAGGTTCCTCCGTCGGCTCCGGACTAGCCGATGGCGCCGGCGTAAGCAGTTCCGAGGCCGGCATCATGGAGGAAGGCTGCGGTGCGCAGGAGCTGACAGCCAGAATCAGAGCGAACACCGCGAACAGCAGCGCGATGATCAGTTGAAAAGCTCGTTTCATGCCTTTTTACTCCACACCGTAGAGCGCCAGAAACTCTTCCAGCACCAGATGGTTATCCATGATATAAGTCGCAGCCTCCACACCCACATAGCGGAAGTGCCAGCTCTCGTTCATCACACCGGTGATGTCCTGCTTGCCGTCGGGGAAACGGTGGATGAAGCCATACTCCGCGCAGTGCTCCTGCAGCCAGTCGATGGTGGGGCTGGCCACCTTGTCGTCGCGCTTGGTCGCGTAATACTTATCCGTGATGTCGCAGCAGAGGGCGAGCTGGTGCTCACTGCAGCCGGCGGGCATCGTGACGTAGTAGCCGTTGATCTTGCCGTCGGAGATGCCGTTGTTGTCGCAGATGCGGCGGAAGTTTGCGGCCTGGTCGCTGTAGCTGCGGTAACCCGAGGAGAGGTAAACCGGCAGCCCGGCCTCCCGGCAGCCCAGTGCAAAGTCCAGCAGGTGCTGGGCGATGCGGTAATCCACCGGGCAGCGATTGGGGTTGTAGCTCGTCTGAATATCGTCGGCCTCAGCGGTCTGGTTGAGATAGCCGAGCTGCTCCGGCGCGTATTGACCGATGGAGTGGTCGCCGTTGACCAGTGTATACTCCCAGCTTGTCACGTCGATGTCCGGCGGGGCGGGCAGGCCCAGTGCGGCGGCGCGGCCGGCGGGGGAATCGGGGTCCACCGTGGGCTCCGGCGTGGGATCGGGCACAGCGGGGGCCTCCTGGGTCTCCGGCGCTGCGACAGCAGGCTGCGCCGCGGGGGCGGCAGTCTCCGGGCCTGGCGTAGCGGCGATTACCTGAGGGGCTTGTGCGGCCTGCTGCGCACGCTCCAGCTCAAAGCTGTAGGGTGTGTAGGCGGCGCGATAATAGGAATAGGCGCCGAAAACTGCCAGGACCAGAAGGGCCATCAGCAGCCGGACCACAAAATTACCTTTCATCTGCGTTCCTCCTTGTTGTGAACACGGGTATTCTACCATTTTGCCGCAGAGGGGTCAACAATATTTTGTTGCCCCGGTGGAGTTGCGCTGATATAATAAGGGCATCAACAAGGAGAAAGCGGAAATGAAGAGAGAAGAAGGGAAAAAACAGGTTCTGCTGGCGCTCTGGTGCCTGCTCACCGCGGCGGTCATGATCGGCCTCTGCTCGCGCAGCTCGCCGTTTTTCCCCGTGAACGACTGGGACGACACCAACTGCTTTTTTACGGTGGGCAAGGCCATGTTCAACGGGCGGGTGACCTATAGGGACATCTATGAGCAAAAGGGCGTGCTGCTCTATTTCCTCTACGGCCTGGCCTGGCTGATCTCCCACAGGAGCTTTTTCGGGGCGTATGTGCTGGAGACCCTGTGCTTCGCCGCTTTTCTCCGGACTTCGGCGGAGACGGCGCGAAAGCTGGGGGTGCTGCGCGGCTACTGCCTGCTGATGCCCTGCCTGGGGGCGGTGCTCTGCAGCAGTTATTCCTTTTTCCTGGGCGGCAGCGCCGAGGAGCTCGCGCTGCCCTTCCTGTATCCAGCACTCCACGTCTTCCTGACCACGGGCGAGGACCGGGGCTGGCTGCCGCGGCCGCGGCAGATCGTGCTGCTCGGCGCCATGGCGGGCTGTGTGCTCTGGATCAAGTATACGCTTCTGGGGCTGTACGTGGGCTATGTGCTGTTCATGGTGATCCTGCTGAGCGCCAGGAGAGAGTTTGCGGCTCTGGGCCGCGCGGCGGGCCTTTTCCTGCTGGGCGTACTGCTGGCAACGCTGCCCTGGCTTCTGTATTTCGGAGCGAACGCTGCGCTGGGTGACTGGTTCGGAGTTTATTTCTACGACAACATGAGCCATTACAGCGCGGAGGCTGTTCGGGAATACGGGCGGCTCCACTTTCTTCGGGAAAACATCGGCCACGCCATCCTCTGGAACGGCCGCACCAGCCTGCTGATCGCACTGGGAGCGCTGACTTTTCTGCTCAGCCGCCGGCGCCTGTGGCCAAAGGCGGGGCTGCTGCTCCTCTATGTCTGCGCAACGCTTCTGCCCTTTATCGGCGGCACAGCCTTTGACTATTACGGCTATGCCTACGCTGCCATGGCAGTGCCGGGCGTCCTTGCCGCTGCCGGGCTGCTTGAGCGGGGGATCGAGGCTCTTTCCCGGCGCGCAGCGCTCCCCCGGATCGCGGCGCTCCTGCTCTGCCTCTGCCTTGTGGCCGGGGGCGGCGTCTTTGCCCGGCGGCACTCCGTCAACAGCTTTTTCAGCGCGTATCGCTTTGAGGACCTGTGGTACTCCCGCTTCGCCGCGGACATTGCTGCGGCGGAGGATCAGAGCCTGCTCAACTACGGCTCGCTGGACCACGGCCTGTATACGGTGACCGGGTATGTGCCCCGGACGCGCTTCTTCTGCGGGCTGAATCTGGATAAGCCGGAACTGAGAGAAGAACAGGACCGCTATATCCGCGAGCGGGAAACGGAATTTGTCTTCGTGGAAGAGGAACCCAAGCCGCTGCTGCTGGAATACTATGAGGTCGTGGATTCTGCGGAAGGGTTCGACGAATTTGAAACGTTTCCCCTGAAGTGCTATCTGCTGCGCCGAAAATAGGAAAGGAGAACAACATGAAACTCACATGGTACGGACATTCCTGCTTTCTGCTGGAGACGGCGGAGGGCTCCGCGGTCTTTGACCCCTACGCCCCGGGGAGCGTTCCCGGTCTCAGCCTGCCGGAAATCAGAGCGGACCTGGTGCTCTGCAGCCACGCCCACCAGGATCACGGCTATGCCGAGGGGGTGAAGCTGAGCGGCAGGCAGACGGCCTTCCGCGTGACGGAGATCCCCTGTTTTCACGACGACCGGGGCGGCAGCCTGCGGGGGACGAACACGATCCATGTGGTGCAGGCCGAGGGCCTGCGGATCGCCCACCTGGGCGACCTGGGCCATATGCTCAGTGAAGACCAGCTTGCGGCGCTGGGAAAGCCCGATCTGCTGCTGATCCCGGTAGGCGGGCACTACACCATCGGAGCGGAGACGGCGGCAGCGCTTGCCAAGTCCGCAGGCGCCCGCGTCACGGTGCCCATGCACTATCGCGGCGCAGGCTTCGGCTACGACGTGATCGGCCCGGTGGAGGAATTCACAAAGCGGATGGAGCATGTGCATTTTGCGGACACGAATGTGCTCGACCCGGCGGAGACGCCCTCCGGCGTTACCGTCCTGCGCTGCCCGACGGACGAATGAATAATGAATAATGAAAAATGAATAATTGAGGAGTCGCTGCGCGACGACAATCATAAAGAACAAGCCCACCGGGAAATCCTGTGGCTTTAGTTTGTTTGCAAGACGCAAGCTGCGCAAAGCAAGAACCGTTTCTTTCCTGTTCGCGGAAAGAAATGGTTCTTAAACTCCGTAGAAAGGCGACAAGGGGAGGCTCCCCTTGCCCCCTCGGGCAGAATGGGCAAGTTGCTGTCCGCTACGGTCGCCCTAAGACGTTAGCTGGTCATTACCCCGGCTATCCTTGTACAGTTCCTGCGTTTTCTCCCGCACGTTCGACCGCTGGCTCGCTATGTGTAGTCGAAGCGAGCCGCCTGTTCGAGAGAAGCACTGGCTCCGATTTGTACATCATAGCGGCAGCGAACACCGAAGTGCACCAGGCATGCCAACATTCCGACGGCGGCGACCGGTGATGTGACCTTCCCCCACAGTCTCTGACCAGACCGGCGCTCTTTTCTTTCTTACACCGGGCGCGGCGCGTTCTTTCTTTTCTCAAGAAGAAAAGAAAGAACGGGGGGCGCATTATGCAGGGGCGTCTCTGCGAACATGCGGAGAAAGCCGCGATGCTCGCTTACCAACAGAACAAGCCCACGGGAAATCCCGTGGGCTTGCTTGTTGCTGTGAAATTGCCGTGATCCGGCGCGTTCAAGGATTATTCGTAGAGGGCCTTGAGCTTCATCAGGTGCTCGTAGCGATCCTTGGCATTCTGCTCGTTCGCGGCGAAGAGACGCTCGGCGCGCTCCGGGAACTCGCGGGTCAGACGGCTGTAGCGGGCCTCGTTCATCAGGAACTCCTGGTAGCCGCCGGCGGGCGCCTTGCTGTCAAGGGTGAAGGGCTGCTCGGCGTCGGGGTTGAAGCGGAACAGGTTCCAGTAGCCGCAGTCGACAGCCTTGTTCATTTCCTTCTGGCAGTTGCCCATGCCGCCCTTGATGCTGTGCATCTCGCAGGGAGCGTAAGCGATGATGAGGGA
>CAMKAP010000075.1 GCA_946410505.1 uncultured Clostridia bacterium | reverse complement strand
GTGCCATGCATGACTTTGGCGCCCTGTTCGCCTCCATCCGTCACAACGGCGGCTCTATCGGCCAGATCATGAAGGACTCCATGGGCGTCAAGGCCCAGCGCCTCTTCATCGTCTTCGCCCTCGCCGTTCTGATCCTGGTCATCGCCTCCTTCACCGCTGTCGTGGCCGGTACCTTCGTGTCTGTGGATCCTTCCGCTCCCACCTATGCCGCCAACGGCGCCACGGCAATGACCTCCATCCTGTTCATCGTCATCGCCGCCATCTTCGGTTTCTTCGTGTACCGCAAGAACGCCAAGATCGGCCCTGCGACCATCATCGGCATCATCGGCATCATCGCCATCGTCTTCATCGGCCAGGAAATCGGCCTGCACTTCAGCCGCACCTTCTGGGTCCTCTTCATCGCCGTGTATGTCACCGTGGCTTCCCTGCTGCCCGTGTGGATCCTGCTGCAGCCCCGTGACTACCTGAGCTCCTTCCTGCTCTACGGTATGATGGGTCTGGCTCTCATCTCCATCATCGGCGGCTCCTTCACCGGCACCGCTGTTGTGGAAGTTCCCGCTTTCACCGGCCTGGTCAACGCCGCCGGTCAGCCCATCTTCCCCTTCCTGTTCATCACCGTCGCCTGCGGCGCTTGCTCCGGCTTCCACTCTCTGATCTCCTCCGGTACTTCCTCCAAGCAGATCAACAATGAGAAGGATGCCCAGATCATCGGCTACGGCTCCATGGTCATCGAGTCCGCCCTGGGCGTGATCGCTCTGATCGCTGTCGGCGTGGTGTGGAACCAGGTCGGCGATAAGTACCAGATGTCCGCTCCTCCCACCATTTTCGCCGGTGGTATCGCCACCATGTTCGATTCCTTCGTGCATGGCTCCTACAGCACCATCTACAACCTGTTCACCCTGGCCGTCTCCGTCTTCGCTCTGACCTCTCTGGACTCCGCAACTCGTCTGTGCCGTTACCTGTTTGCCGAGCTGCTCACTCCGGAAGGAAAGACCCATGAGGATCTGACCGGCGCTGCCAAGTTCTTCAGCACTCCTATCGTCTCCACCCTGATCATGGTCGTTATCGGCTGCGGCATGGGCTTCATGGGCCTGTCCCAGATCTGGAGCGTGTTCGGTGCTGCCAACCAGCTGCTCGCCGGCGTTGCTATGCTCGCTGTCTGCACCTGGCTCGGCAAGATCGGCCGCAACAACAAGATGTTCTTCTTCCCCATGATCTTCATGCTCTGCGCGACGATCACTGCTCTGTGCTTCACCATCGTGAAGGGCTTTGCCACCATCGCTGCCGGCGCTCAGTGGGGCACCTACTTCCAGGTTATCTGGAGCATCGCTCTGGTTGTCCTGGCGGTTGTCCTGGCTGTCATGTCCTTCAAGACTCTGTCCGCTCAGGCCAAGTCCAAGAAGGCGTAAGCCGATCGCAAAACATAATCAAAAGGACGCTGCATCCGCAGCGTCCTTTTTCTGAGGGTTTCTTCACATGTATTTTGATCCTACCTTATACCGCGGCCGACCGGCGAAAATGCGCATCCCCAAGGAGGAGCGCTGCTACGATCTGCTGGACCGGCTCGGCGTTGCCTATTACCGTGTGGACCACGAGCACGCCGACACCATTGATGCCTGCCGGGAGGTGGAGGGCCTGCTGGGCTGCAGGATCTGTAAGAATCTCTTTCTCACGAACCGGCAGCAGACGGATTTCTATCTGCTGCTCATGCCCGGGGACAAGCCCTTCAAGACCAAGCTCCTCTCCAAGCAGATCGGCTCGGCCCGCCTGAGCTTTGCAAGCCCTGCGCACATGGAAAAGTATCTGGACATTACGCCAGGCTCCGTGAGCGTGCTGGGGCTCATGAACGATCGGGAGAAGGTCGTGAAGCTGCTGGTGGACCGGGATCTGCTGCAGGAGGAATACTTCGGCTGCCATCCGTGCATCAACAGCTCCAGCCTGCGCTTTTCCACCGCCGATCTTTTCTCACGCGTGCTGCCCGCCATAGAGCACGAGCCCGGCTTTGTGGACTTTCCCTGGACAATTGAGGACTGATCTGCGCGCAGACAGCCCCGGTCGGCTTTTATGCCGCCCGGGGCTGTTTTTCGTTCTTATTCGTAATCCCGGACTCTGCGCCGGATCATGTCCTCGGCGGCGTCCTTCTTGAGCTGGCAGATGCGGTGCATATCCTCCAGGATGTCGTCCCGCATCCCGCGGGAGATGCAGTCCACCACCCAGCCGAAGCAGGCGCACTTGTGGTAGCGGATGATCAGTTCCTTGTCCCGTTCGTTTACTTGTCGCCCGTCCAGCACCGTGTCCACATAGGTGCGCACCGAATGCTCGCAGATGCGCCAGAGGCAGTTGGCATAGGTGCTGCGATTGTCGGAATTATAAATGTGCAGGATGGCCCGACGATTCTGCATGGCAAACTGCAGGGCAGTATCCAGACAGTCCTCCACGGACTGGATGCTGGGATATTCCCGTACGATGCGCTCCACCTCGTCCGAGCACATCTCCTCCAGCAGCGCCGGAATGTCCTGATAGTGATAGTAGAAGGTATTGCGATTGATGCCGCAGCGGTCCGTGATGTCCCGCACGGTGATCTTGTTGAGCGTGCGCTCCTCCAGAAGCTGCAGAAACGCTGTGCGGATCGCCTGTTTGGTCTGCATCATGTTCGCCATTGCGCGCTCCTATTCTCCGTAGTCCAGCTCCATGCGGAACACCGGCCCGTTGTTGACTCCTTCGATGAAATAGCGCTCGCCTTCCCGCCCCCAGGATACCTGCATGCTCTCACCCAGGCGGATCTCGCTCTGGTGCTCGGTGACAATCCGGCGGGGGTGATCCTCCGTCCGGCCGATGCAGCTCTCCGACAGATCGTAGTACCGGGTGTTGTTCATATGGCCGTTGCTGTCCAGCACGTCCTCTGTCACCGTGTAGTCCCGGCTGTCAGAGGTCGTGAGCTTTGCCGGGGCGGGCGGGCGGCGCTCCTCCAGGCCGGTCACAAGGGCTTCAAGGATCACGCCGTGCTCCTCCGGGTTCACCATTTTCCGCGTCTCCCGGTCCACCACGGTCCAGACGCTGCTGCCGGAGATGAGGCAATCGCCCTTCTTGTCCAGCAGACGGTAATACCGGGGCATCATGCTGTGGCGCGTCTGCCCGGGCCAGGTCTGCAGCCGGAGTGCCTCTCCCGGCTCCGGCCAGCGGGGCGCGCGCACCAGATAGCGCACCACCACCCACATCAGGCCCTTTTTCTTCAGATCGTCTCCGGTGAGCCTGTATCCCACACACTGCTCGTTGGCAATGGTCTGCAGCCAGAGGAAGAGCTCACGCGTGGAAAGGCCCTCTGCCGGGGCGGTCAGGTTTTTTTCATAGATCTCCATACATTCACTTCCTGTAGAGGGTATAGTAACCGAAGCTTTCCGCCGTGTAGCCCTGCGCCTTTAGAAAAGCGCCGTCGTTCCAGGCGGAGAGAAGATAGCAGGGCGTCTCCTCTGTGCCGTTTTCCAAGCCGAAGCGGAAGCGGTCAAAGGACGCGGCACGCAGAAAAGCCGCGGGATAGTTCTGATAACGAACCGTTTCCCGGAAACGGGCCGGTTCTGACCGGGTATAAAACAAAACGTCCGGGTAAAAGATGTCCCCGGAAAGGACGACTTCGTCCTCCGTCTTTGCGGCATTCAAGGCCTCTTCCAGCCCCCAGGCGAAGCTGGGGCGCAGCGAATCCCGATAGTCTGTGAAATAATATCGGGCGAAAAGTCCGAAGCAGAGGAGATAAGCCGCCGTCACCAGCGGCAGCAGGCGCAGGCGGAAATGCCCGCAGAACCAGCAGATTCCTTCCCCCGCCAGAAAAATGAGCGGCGGAAACAAAATGTTGACGCGATTCACATTCACCATGACCAGCAGCCCCAGCAGCAGAGCCGCCAGAAGCTGCGAGAGCATCGGGGCT
This sequence comes from uncultured Clostridia bacterium, assembly GCA_946410505.1. The sequence goes on along the minus strand of CAMKAP010000075.1, from coordinate 4,819 downwards.
GCGGGATCGTATTCCCGGCTGCGAATCCGCCGCTCCGCGCAGGAGAGAAGGCCCAGCAGCACAAAGGGAACGGAGAGCGGATAGAGCAGGCCGAAAGCACCCGCGCTGTTCCAGGGCAGCCCGTCCGACTGGGTCCAAAGGATGGAGCACAGGTTCTGCAGATTCTCGGGGATATGCCGGAGGCTCAGCTCGCCGGAGCGCATGTACAACAGCTTCGGCACAGAGAAGAAGCCCGTCCGAATCTCTCCGATCCAGCCGAAATTCACCGCGAGAAACAGCAGCAGCGGCAGAGCCAGCAGGAAAAGCAGCGCGCCGCCCCCCAGAAGATGCGGGTCGAGCCGCAGCCTGCGATGTACGGCGCACAGGCCCAGCATGAGTGCCAGCATCAGCGGTACAAAGGGCCAGACCGTGGCATAGGCGTAGAGAGAAAGGCCGTAAAACAGCCCGGAGAGCCAGAAAAAGCGGCTGTCCTCCAGCGCGCGGAGGAAGAAATACATGCCGAAGAGCAGAAAGCCCGGGGCCAGATTGGATTCCAGCGCCCAGCGACTGAGCAGCACGTGCCAGGGGCATATGGCCATCAGCAGCATGGTGATCAGCGCCTGTGTCTCCGAGCGCATACGCCGCACCACGCCGTACATGGCGGGAAGACTCAGCACGCCGGTGAGCAGCTGCGGCAGGCGGATGGCCCAGGTTTTCAGGCCGAAAACCGCCACAAAGGGAAGCATCAGGTACGTTTCCAGGGCATTCATGCCGCTGCCCCAGGCGGTCAGATACACGGGGAATGGGTACCCTGCCGTGTCCATCCCGTCACGCAGCAGGCAGAAGGCCTCATAGCCCGCAAAGGCCTCGTCCTGATTGATTCCCTCCGGCACCGCACCGAAGCGCCAGAGCCGTATGCCCAGCCCAAGCGAGAGGATCGCCCAGAAGCAGAGACGCCGTCTTGTTTCGCTTTTCATCGGGCCGCGACCAGCGTCCAGTGCCGGGAGAACGCGTTGACGGAAGTGCGGCACTCCACGATCTTTTGCAGCATGGCCTCCGGCTCGATAATGGCCTGGCCGTTGAGCCGGTCCACCCCCAGCTCCAGCAGCGCGGGGCAGAGCGGCACCGTGGGGCCGGTGAGGACGGTATAGGCGTGGCGCGAGAGCTCCAGCAGACGCGGCATGGTCTTGTTGACGGAGGCGGAGCCAGTGATCACCACCACGTCGCAGCGGGGCAGCAGCGTCTCGCAGGCGGAATCCGGGTAATCCCCGGGCCGGGGCTCCCGCTCCAGGATGAAAACCTTCTTCGCTTCGGAAACAAGCTGCTCCGTGATGCCGCTGTGGTGCAGCAGATGCCCCACGAAGCCCACGGTTTTCCCCCGCAGGTCGATCCCCTCCAGGGCGCTGTCGGTATAAAATGTGTTCAGCGCCTCCATGCGGGGTAGCCGGTTCAGGCAGGCGTTTATTACGGCCATCCCCTCACTGGCCTCCTCCAGATTCCAGGAGAGGACCGCCCTGGCCGCCTCCCGCGCGGGAAGGCCCACCAGCGTCTCATAGCTGCGCGCGATCGTCTCTCCCTCCGTATGCATGGCGACGCCCGCCTGCCCGTCGGAGAGGACCGCCGCCGTCCAGGATATGCCTCGCACGATCCGCGAGACTGTGGCCTCGCTCTCGACGCTGCCAAGCAGCGCGTCGTAATAGTTTTGATGGTTCATAGCAAACCGCCCATTCAAATTCGTAATAATGTATTATACCAGATTATCAGGATATGGTAAAGCCCCGGGAGAGAAGCTCCCGGGGCTTTACACTTCGCGCCGTTTCAGCGCTCTGTCTTTTTCCGTTTGTCGTCCGCAGCCTTGAAGTCCGGCTCCGTACCGGCAGCCAGGCGCTTGAGATTTCCGCGGTGCTGAAAAACCGCGATGCACATGGCCGTGACTGCGAGGATGATTTTCGGCGTCCCCACCGCGAACAGGATCGCGGAGACAGAGATTGCCACGGCAGCCGCCACAGAACCGGCGGAGACCTTCTTCGTCAGGAGCGCGACGATCAGAAACACCACCACAATGGTCACGAACACACGCCAGTCGATGGCAAGGCCGATGGCCGCGCCGACGGAGATCCCCTTGCCGCCCTTGAACTCATGAAACACCGGGAAGCAGTGGCCTACCATACAGGCGATGCCGCCCGCGCAAAGCCCCCAGTCGCCCAGCAGCTTCCAGCCGATCCAGACGGAGAGGCCGGCCTTCGCCATATCGCACACCAGGGTCAGCACACCGGCAGCCCAGCCGTAGACCCGCGCCATATTGGTAGCCCCGGCATTGCCGCTGCCTTTCCCGCGTACATCCGCGCCCCAGGCGCTGCGGGACAAAAGGATCGAAGAAGAAAGCGAACCCAGCAGATAGCCGATCACGATCGCCAGGAGCAATTTCCATACACTCATATCACATCTCCGGTTTTTATACTAGACTCCGAATAAAGCAGACAAAGTCCACTTTAACAGCGCGCGAGCGCGTCGGAGTCTGTATGAGACGTCATTCGTGCTTTTTCACAGATGGGCGACGCGTTTAGCGGCGCCTTTCTGATGAAAAGTGTCTGCATATAATCAGAAGATAGGATCAGGCCAAAAATTCTCGTGAAGAGAAACTATTATTATTTATTATAATCCCGGCGTCCCACCAATGCAAGGGAAAGGCTTGACAGTTTTCAGATTATTCAAAGGCGTTCCAGGGAAAGGCTGCGGGCGGCGGCGCGGAAAAGACCAGCTCTTTGCCGTTCGCGGGGTGGGTAAAGCGCAGCTTATGGGACCAGAGCGCGAGCTCGCAGGGATAGTCCCGCTCACAATACTTTCTCTCTCCCACGAGCGGCAGACCACGGGATGAAAACTGAACCCGGATCTGATGGGTGCGCCCGGTCAGGAGCTCAATGCGCACCAAGCTCATTCCCCCGCTCTGTCCGAGAGTCTCATAGCGCAGGGCCGCCTCCTGCACGCCCTTGCCCGGCCCGTCGGCCACAAAGGTCATTTTCCTTGCCTTATCGCGCCAGAGAAGATCCCGCAGCTCTCCCTGCGCTTCCGTTTCCCCGTCAATGACGGCCAGGTACTCCTTATGAAAACTCCCCTCCCGGATCTGGCGGGAAAGCTCCGAGGCCGCCTCCGCACTTCGGCCAAGCACCATCACGCCGCCCACGACCCGGTCCAGCCGGTGCACTGTGCGCAGATCGGCGTTTTCATCCTTCAGTACCCGCCTGAGCCGTTCCGGCAGGCCGCCCGGCTCATCCGTGGAGAGGACGCGAGGCGGCTTTACGCAGATAACGATCGCCTGATCCAAATACAGAATCTCCATTTTCGTCCTCCCATTCTCTGTTTTGCTGTATTTTATCACAAGCGAATGTCTTTGCAAACCGCTGTTTGTGTGATATATTGGAGACAACACAAAACCCGGAGGCTTTCATGGAAACGACTCGTCCGCTCCCCTGTCCCCATGCGAAAAAATGCGGCGGCTGCCAGCTGCAGCATCTGCCCTATGAAAAGCAGCTTGCCCTAAAACAGCGCCAAGCGCAGGAATTGCTGGGAGGCTTTGGTCCGGTGCTGCCTGTTCTGGGTATGGAGGAACCGACGCACTACCGCAACAAGATCACCGCAGCTTTCGCGCTGGATGCAAGGCGGAAGATCGTCTCCGGTATCTACCAGCCCGGGAGCCACGCCGTGGTCCCGGTGGACGACTGCCTCATCGAGGATGAGACAGCGGACCGGATCATCGTCAGCATCCGCGGCATGCTGCGGGATTTCAAGATCAAAGTCTACGACGAGCGCAGCGGCACCGGCTGGCTGCGGCATGTGCTGGTGCGCCGGGGCTTTGCCACCAGGCAGGTGTTGGTGGTGCTGGTGGCGGCAAGCCCCATTTTCCCCACGCAGAAGCCCTTTGTGAGAGCCCTGCTGGAAAAGCATCCGGAGATTACTTCCGTGGTTCTGAATATCAACGACCGCTTCGGCCCGGTGGTGCTGGGGACGCGGGAAAAAGTGCTGTACGGCGAGGGGTTTATTGAGGATATTCTCTGCGGCTGTCGCTTTCGCATTTCGCCCCGCTCCTTCTACCAGATCAACCCCGTCCAGACCGAAAAGCTCTACAGAACGGCGGTGGACTTTGCACAGCTTACAGGAAAAGAGACCGTGCTGGATGCCTACTGCGGCGTCGGCACCATCGGCATCACGGCGAGCAGCGCGGCAAAGCAGGTCATCGGTGTGGAGCTCAACCGTGACGCGGTAGCGGACGCGATCGTCAACGCCCGCCTCAATGGCGTGAAAAACTGCTGGTTCACCGCCGGGGATGCGGGAGAATATATGGAGCAGATGGCCCGCGACGGGATGCGGCCGGACCTTGTTTTTCTGGATCCGCCCAGATCTGGCAGCGATGAGAAATTTCTCTCCTCGCTGCTGCGCTGCGCACCGAAACGGGTGGTCTACGTCTCCTGTGACCCGGAGACTCTGGCACGGGATCTGGGCGTGCTCACCGGAGGCGGCTACAAAGTACAGAAGCTGCAGCCGGTGGACATGTTCCCCTACACCAGGCACATTGAGTGTGTCGCGGCGCTGGTGAGATAAGAGACAGCATCCTTGAACAAGACCTGAGAAAGGACGAGCCTATATGAATACATCCTGGATCCGCATGCTCTACGATGCGGGAACGCGGCTGGAGATCCGCGCCGACCGGCTGATCGAAACGCTTCTCTGGGGAGCCGTTCTGCGGCGCTTCCGAAGCAGGCACCGGAAAAAATGACCGCCGTATACAAAAGGGGCCGTTGCAAAATGAAGATTTTGCAGCGGTCCCACTTTCTGCTCTAAA
>CAMKAP010000074.1 GCA_946410505.1 uncultured Clostridia bacterium | reverse complement strand
CATCGCGGCAGGCGCCTCCGGCATGGCCGAGAACTTCGGCAGCGCTTCCACCCAGGGCAGCATTCTTCTGAGCTTTACCGCCCAGGAGGCCGGCAGCACCGTCACCGTCAGCGATGAAAACGGCAATGTGCTGGCAAGCTACACACCCTCCAAGCCCTATAACTCCGTGGTCATATCCACCGAGGCGCTGCAGGCGGGCGGCACCTACACCGTCACCGCGGGCAGCTACAGCGAGACCGTGACCCTCACTTCCAACATCTACGGCGGCGGCATGGGCATGGGCGGCTTCGGCGGCGGCATGGGCGGCCCCGGCGGCCAGATGGGCGGCCAGATGGGCGGTTTCGGCGGCGGAAGGCCAGAGGGCTTCGGCGGCGGACACGGCGGCTTCGGCGGCGGACAGAACCGGCCCTGAAAGATAAATACTATGATTCTCAAACAGGGAGTATGCGGCAGCATGCTCCCTGTTTGCACCTCTCAAAACCCGGGAAGCTCATATTGACCCGTCCCGTGAATTATGCTATTTTAAAGGATAGAGCTTCCATAGGAGGTTAATACGGAATGTATGAAGAACTGAAACAGCGCTTTTATGATTCCTTTGGCAGAAAGCCCCGTTACCTTTTCTCTGCGCCCGGGCGCACGGAGATCGGCGGCAACCACACCGACCATCAGCTGGGCCGGGTGCTGGCCGGCGCCGTGAGTCTGGAGACCGTGGCCGCCGTGGCCGAAAACGGCGAGAATGTGGTCCGCGTTCTCTCCGAGGGCTATCCCCTCTGCGAGATCACGCTGGACGATCTGGCCATCCGGCCGGAAGAATTCGGCAGCACAAAGGCCCTGATCCGCGGAGTTGCGGCCGGGACCGGGCTCAAAACCGGCTTTGACGCCGTCGTAACCTCCACTGTGATGCCGGGCAGCGGGCTGTCCTCCTCGGCCGCCTTTGAGGTGCTGCTGGGCACCATTGCGAGCCATCTGAGCGGCGCGCAGCTGAGTGCGGTGGAGATCGCGCAGCTGGGGCAGAAGGTGGAAAATGAGTATTTCGGAAAGCCCTGCGGGCTGATGGATCAGATGGCCTCCGCCGTGGGCGGCGTCATCACCATTGATTTCGCCGATCCCGAAAAGCCCGTGATCGAGCATCTGGATCTGGACCTGGGTGCCTTCGGCTATGCCCTCTGCATCATCGACAGCGGCGCCGATCACGCGGATCTGACCGACGAATACGCCGCCATTCCCCGTGAGATGAAGGCCGTGGCCGCCGTATTCGGAAAAGAGCACCTGCGCGCAGTGGATCCTGACGGGTTCTACGCGCGTCTGGGCGAGGTGCGCGCGGCCGCAGGAGACCGGGCCGCCATGCGCGCCATGCATTTCTTCTCCGACAACCGGCGGGTGGCAGAGCAGGTCGCCGCCCTGAAGGCGGGGAACTTTGATGAATTTCTGCGTCTCGTAAATGAGTCCGGCCGCTCCTCCTGGCTGTATCTGCAGAACGTGGTGCCCACCGGCGCCACCGCGCACCAGGAGCTGGCCATGGCCCTGGCGTTGGCCGACCATCTGCTGGGCGGCCGCGGCGCCTGCCGCGTGCACGGCGGCGGTTTTGCCGGCACGATCCAGGCCTTTGTGCCGCTGGATCTGCTGGATTCTTTCCGCGCCGGCATGGAGGCTGTGCTGGGAGCGGGAAGCTGCCATATACTTTCCATCCGTCCCGAGGGCGGAATACTTCTTGAGGAGGTCGAGGCATGAAAGGCTGGATCGACGCGCTGGTAAACTACGCTCTGGATAAGGGCCTGATCCAGGAGGGGGACGAGACCTATGTGTTCAACCGCATCCTCGAGATCATGGGGCTGGACGAGCCCGGCGAGGGTGAGGTCGTGGAGGCCTCCCTGCCGGAGATTCTGAACGCTCTCACGGACGACGCGGTGCGCCGCGGACTTCTGGACGACAACATCACCGCCCGCGACCTGTTTGACACCAGGCTCATGGGTGCCGTGACCCCCTTCCCCCATGAGGTGCGCGCCATCTTCGAGGGGCTGTATGAGAGCTCGCCCGAGCTTGCCACCGACTGGTACTACAAATTCTCCTGCGACACCAATTACATCCGCCGCGACCGGATCGCAAAGGACGTGAAGTGGGTCTACCCCTGTGAGTACGGCGATCTGGACGTGACCATCAACCTGTCCAAGCCGGAGAAGGACCCGCGGGCTATCGCCGCGGCGCGGCTCGCGCCCCAGGCGGGTTATCCCAAATGCCAGCTCTGCAGCGAAAACGAGGGCTACGCCGGGCGCATGAACCATCCCGCGCGGCAGAACCACCGCGTCCTGCCCCTGACCATTGCGGGCACGCCCTGGTTCTGGCAGTATTCCCCCTACGTCTACTACAACGAGCACTGCATCGTTTTCAATTCGCAGCACACCCCCATGAAGGTGGACCGCGCCGCTTTCCGCAAGCTCTTCGATTTCATCACGCTCATGCCCCATTACTTTGTGGGCTCCAACGCGGACCTGCCCATCGTGGGCGGCTCCATCCTGAGCCACGACCATTTCCAGGGCGGGCGCTACGAATTTGCCATGGCGAAAGCGCCGGTGGAGACCCCGCTCCGCTTCCGGGGCTACGAGGACGTGGAGGCGGGCATCGTCAAGTGGCCCATGTCCGTCATCCGGCTGACCGGCCCGGATTCTGAGCGCATCGTAGACCTGGCCGACAAGATTCTGGGCTGCTGGCGCGCCTATACGGACGAAAGCGCCATGATCCTGGCCGAGACCGGGGGCGTCCCCCACAACACCATCACGCCCATCGCCCGCCGCCGCGGGAAGAATTACCAGCTGGATCTGGTGCTTCGCAACAACCTGACCACCGAGGAGCACCCGCTGGGGCTCTACCACCCCCACGCGCCTCTGCACCACATCAAGAAGGAAAACATCGGCCTCATTGAGGTCATGGGTCTGGCTGTGCTCCCCTCCCGGCTGAAAAACGAACTGGAGGAGCTGAAGACCGCGCTTGTCACGGGCGGCGATCTCCATGCTACGGAGAGCCTCGCCTCCCACGCCGCCTGGGCCGAGGAGTTGAAGAAGCAGTACAGCTTCACCGCCGAAAACGCCGAGGAGATCCTCCGGTGTGAGGTGGGCAAAGTCTTCATGCAGGTGCTGTGTGACGCGGGCGTCTATAAGCGCGATGAGAAGGGCAAGGCCGCCTTCCTCCGCTTTGTTGACGCGGTCAACGCGCGCTGACCTGTAATATCAAAGAGCAAGCGCCGCAGCATAAGCTGCGGCGCTTGCTCTTTTGTTCATCACAGGGCTTTCAGGCCTCGTGTCTGCCGTGTTTTTTCTCCCAGCGGCGGCGCTGGCGGACCCGGACGAATTCCTCCGCCCCGTCCTTCCAGGCGGGGAACACATCCTCCTCGAGTTTTTCTTTTCCGCGCTTAAAGAGCCGTATCACAGAGACCAGCAGCACGATCACCGGCGTCAGGATCAGAACCCAGGCCAGGAAAGACAGCAGCGCACAGTAGTCCTCCATGCAGCGGGCGGCGTTTTCCCAGTAGGGCAGCAGGACGCCAAGCTTCTGCATGCTGCGCGTGCCGAACTGTGTCACGAGCCACAGGAGATTTCCCATCGCAAAGCGGCCGCTGTTCTGCACGATCTCGCCGCCGCCGATGGGGAACTTCTCGCGCACGAAATTGATGGCAAAGCCCTTGACCGGCTCGGCCGCCACCAGCTCATAGCAGGTGATTCCCGCCGTCTCATTCAGCGCGCTCCACGCGTCGTAGGACATGAAGAGTCCCATGCCGGCGGTGTATGCCTTTTTGCTGGCGAAATCCTGCTCCCGCTCGATGACGCCGGAGACCTGGAAGGGCACGCCGTTGATTTTGAGCGTGAGGCCCTGCAGCTCGGTACCGCCGAAGAGCAGCCAGGCCAGGTCCTCATCCAGCAGGACCCGGTCCTTCATCAGATCGCTCTCCTGGATATAGCTGCCGCTTAAAAGCCGCAGCGGGTGGAACTGAAAGAAGTTCCCCCCCACGGCGATCACGTTTGCGTCGCCCTTGCCCAGGTCGGTGACGGCCAGCGCCTTGCCGCTGCAGCTCCACGCGTCCACAAAGAGGGTCTCCTCCGTGTCCGCGTCCGCGCCGCTCTCATGCAGGCGCTGGAGCAGATTCGTGCGGAATTCGTAGACCTGGTTGAGCGTCAGCTTCTCGTCCACCGGGACAAAGCAGCTGACCTGGCTGTAGCTTGTTTCGCTCTCGCCGCGCCAGCGTTCGGCAGCATACTGGGTCGGGAGCTTCTCTCCCAGGAGCCGCGCACCGACGAAGCACAGCGTACCCGCCAGCGCCAGGGCGATGCACAGAAGCAGCAGCCATTTTCGGATGCCTTTACGTTTCCTCATGTCAGTTGTTGTCAGCCAGACGCACCATGTCGCCGCTCTTCACGGGGGCGTTGGCGGTGGTGATCACATACTCGCCCCAGCTCTGCAGATCGCCGGTGACGGCGGAGTTCATGTCGTCCTCGGCCAGGACCTCCACGTTTACGCGCCGGGCGATGTAGCGGTTGCCCAGCGGAGAGCTCTTGGACTCGATCTTCAGGACGAACTTGCCGTTGGCGTCGCTGCGGATGGCGGAGTTCGGCACGATCAGATCATAGTTTGCGCTCTTCTGTCCCACGGAGATGGTGAGCTCGGCTCCGGCGTTCACATCGCCCTCCAGGTCAAAGCTCAGGAGCTTGTTGGTCTGGGGATTCTTCGGGTCCACGCGGATGGAGGAGAGCGTCGCCTTGACGGAGTTGCCCCAGTAGTAATTGGAGACCGTGGCCGAATCGCCCACCTTCAGGCGGCGGGCCTGATCGTTGGTGACAGTGAAGGACAGGGTGTAGCCCATGTCCGGCACCTCGATATTGGCGAGCACGTCGCCCTTGGCCTTGGTCTCGCCCGCGAGCACCTCCACGGACTGCACAGTGCCGGAGACCTTCGCGGTGATCTGGTTCTCCTCGCCGCCGGAGAGCTCGGCCAGCTTCTGCTTGGCTCTCTCGATCTGCTGGCTCAGATCGCTCAGGTCGATATAGCTGAGGGACTGGCTTCTGGAATCGCTGATCTTCTTGAGCTCCAGATTGTTCTGAAGGGTAAAGAGCGTATCGTCCGCTTCCTTATAGGCGAGCTTGGCCTGGCGGTACTCTTCGCTGATGGTTTCCGTGCCCATGATCTCGTCGATCACGGCCTGAATCGCTTCGACCTTTGCCGCGGCCGCAGCCACAGCGGAATCAGCGGCATTGTAGGTGTCGGTGGCATCCTTCAGCGCTGCCTCGGCCGCCTTGACCGCCTCTTCCGCCTTGGTGACCTCGGGCTGGCCCTCCGGATGCTTCAGTTCATCCTCGGTAAACTGCGCGTCTTTCAGATCGTCCTTCAGCTTTTTCAGCAGCTCCTCGGCCTCCTTCAGCTCTGCATCGACAGGTTTTCCTTCCTGCTTCTGCTGCTCCAGCTCGGCAACCAGTATTTCCTGCTGCTCGACGAGCCATTCGCATTCCTGCCGGTAATCGATGGCGCGGTTGAGCTTGTCATTATACAGGCTCAGGATCGCATCCCGATCTATTTTCGCGCTCTCCAGGTCCTGTTTCTTCCCTTCCATGGCAGCCTGTGCCGCAGTCAGTTTTTCCTTGGCCTCATAGAGCTCCTGCTGTGCCGCTTCCAGCTGCTCGCTCGGAATTTCACGGGTGGACTTCTGTTTGACCGCGTCCAGCGCCGCCTTGGCTTCCGCCAGCGCCTCCTTGGCCTGTTCGATCTCACGCTCTTCGGCTTTGTAGCTCACATACGGGATGCCCGCAGCCGTGCGCTGATAGCTCGTCTGCAGGGCGCGGAGCGTCTCCTGGGCCTGCTCGATCTCGCTGCTCTCGCCCTCTCCCAGGATGAAGAGCACGTCGCCCGCGTTGACCTCCTGCCCGGCCTTGACCATGACCGCGCGGATCTCGCGGGTCTGCTCCGCCTTGACGGTGTGGACGCCGGCGGCCGTGACGGTGCCCGTGCCGCGCACCTTGGCGGTGATGGAGCCGCTGGAAACGCTCTGAGTCGCCACCTCCGGCAGGCTCCGGTTCATGATCGTATTGGAAAAGAAGGTCAGCACCAGCAGCACCGCAAGAAACACGATCGCCGCGTTTTTGACCCAATCTCTGTTTTTCGGCTTAAAGTCCATTTACGATTATCCTTTCACACTGCCGGAATTGGCAATTCCTTCCACAAGGTATTCTTCGCCGTGCAAAAACAGCAGCAGCGAGGGGATCATATATACAGTGGCCATGGCGAAGGCCAGACCGATCTCGCCCGCGTTGATGGACGATAGGAACACACTCAGCGGCTGGGAGTCCGCGTCCTGCAGGAGGATCAGCGGCTGCTCGACCATGTTCCAGTAGTCGATAAACACCAGGATCACGATGGAATAGAGCGCCGAGCGGCACTGGGGCAGGCAGATCTTCGTGAAGATATCCCACTCCCCCGCCCCGTCCACCTTGGCCGACTCGATCAGCGAATAGGGGATGCGGCGCATGAACTTGGTCAGCAGAAAGACCGAGAAGGGGGCGAACATGCCCGGCAGAATGATGGACCACCGGGTATTCAGGATGCCGAGCCATTGGCTCACCAGATAGTTCGGCACCAGTGTCACCTGATAGGGCATAAGCATCAGGATCACATAAAAGAAGAAGATGCCGCTGCGGATCTTGCCGCGCCAGCGGGTAAAGCTGTAGGCCGCCACGGAGGCGATGGTCACCTGCAGCAGCACGATGGGCACCACCAGCAGGATGCTGTTCCAGTACTTGATCAGATACTCAGGCGACTTGATGAGGCCCGTGATGTACTGGGAGAAGGAGACCTTGTCCGGGATAAACTTCAGGTTCACGGTCTTGGACACATAGCCCCCCGTGGTGGTGGAAAAGATCATGCCGTAGTTGGATTTGATCTCCGCCTCGGACATGAAGGAGTTGGTGATGGTCAGCACCGTCGGCATCAGAAAGGCCACCGCGAAAATCAGGCAGAGCAGAAAGGTGACGGTGCGGCAGAAATAGCGCTTTTTCCTCATCCCTCCACATCCTTTCCGAACCAGTCCTCCGCCTTGAACAGCAGCGCGATCAGAATGACCATCACGATGGCCATGACCACCGCCGCGGCGGAGAGCTTCTGGTAGTCCAGGGATTTGAAGGTGTTGTTCATGAAGTGCTGGAGCATGTAGAGCTTTTCATAGGGGTAGTCCCCCGTCAGCAGATACACCTCGCGAAAGACCTTGAAGGAGTTGATGAGGGAGAGGATCGTGACAAAGAGCACCGTAGGCGAGAGGTAGCGGAGCTTGATCTCAAAAAACTTATACCACTCGCTGGCGCCCTCCACATCCGCCACTTCCAGGAGCTCCTTGGGAATGTTGGCAAGGCCCGCCATGAACAGGATCATGTTGTAGCCCAGGTTCTTCCACAGAAAGAGGATGATGACCACGATCTGGCTGTGATCGGTCTGAAACCAGTCGATCTTGTCAGCACCGAAGAGCATCAGAAACTCGTTGACCGTGCCGTTGTAGTTGAAGAGCACCTGCCAGATCAGCACCACCGAGGCCACGGGGACCATCATGGGGCTTAAAAAGAAGGTGCGAAACTGGCTCTTGAGGGGGATGCGCGCTTCCAGCAGCAGGGCCAGCACAATGGCCAGGATCACCGCCAGCGGCACCGCCAGCGCAGAAAAGCTCAAGGTGTTTTTCGCCGCCATCAGGAAGGCGGAGTTCTGAAAGAGCTTGATAAAGTTTTCCAGCCCCACGAAGTTCCGGGAGCCGACCCCATCGATCAGCGAATAGTAGACCACCACACCGAAGGGCACGATGAAGAATACCGCGACACCCAGCAGGCTCGGCGACAGGAAGCACAGGCTCTGCACAAAGTCCCTGAATCTGTCGTTGAATTGTAGTTTTTGCTTTCTCATGAGTGTAACCATTTCGTAACATATTGTGCTTCTAAACAGGGGTATTATACTACATATAGAACTTCCCCGCAAGGTTTCTTCTGCGATCTTAAGGAATCTAAAGGATTTTTTAAAGCCAGCAGAAACGAATTGCCGCGCCGGTGCTTCCATCGGTGCGGCAATTCGTTTTTCCTTTTTTCCTCAATCGACGCCGAGGAGCATGCGATCGTTGTCCAGGGCCCTGCCCGCGGCCAGGCGGAACTGCTCCATCAGATCGGCGATGGTGAGGCCCTTTCGTTTTTCGCCCGCCACATCGAAGATGACGCGCCCCCGGTCCATCATGATGGTCCGGCTGCCCAGATCCAGGGCCGACTGCATGTTGTGCGTCACCATCAGACAGGTGAGATGATTCTCGTCCACGATCTGCCGGGTGATGGCAAGGACTTTTTCGGCGGAGGCAGGGTCCAGCGCGGCGGTGTGCTCGTCCAGAAGCAGGAGCTTCGGCGGATTGAAGGTGGCCATCATCAATGTCAGCGCCTGGCGCTGGCCGCCGGAGAGCAGGCCCACCGGCTGCTGCATCCGATCCTCCAGCCCCATGCCGAGCAGGCTCAGACGCTCACGGAACTCGTCCCGCTCTGCACGCCTCACGCGGCTGAGCCAGCCGCCCTTGCCAGCTGCCAGGGCCAGGTTTTCCTCGATGCTCATGCCCGGCGCGCTGCCGCGCATGGGATCCTGGAAAAGTCTGCCGATCTGTTTTGCGCGTTTATACTCCGGCAGCAGGGTCATATCCAGACCGTCAAGAACGATACTGCCGCTGTCGGTGATGAAGCTGCCGCAGATGGCGTTGAAGAG
>CAMKAP010000073.1 GCA_946410505.1 uncultured Clostridia bacterium | reverse complement strand
CAAAGCTGCGCGGCGAAAAGCTCTTTCGCTTTTCGCCATCCTATAATCATTATGAGCGCAGATGCGGAGAAAGCCATGCGGGTTTTTATGCAGGGCTTAGAAAAAGAACGCGGCTGTGCTATACTGGCAGCAGTTTCTTAAAAAAGGAGATCGGATTATGATTCTGCATGTAGACGGCAGCAGCCCTGTTCCGGGCGACGGCAGCAAAGAGCGCCCTTTTCAGAAAATTCAGGAGGCGGCCGAGCGCGCCCTTCCCGGCGATGAGGTGCTGGTAGCCCCCGGGATCTATCGGGAAAACGTGGATCCGAAGCACGGCGGGACAGAGGCGCAGCGCATCGTCTACCGCTCCGAAGTCCCCCTGGCCGCTGTGATCACCGGCGCGGAGCTCCTGACCGGCTGGCTGAGCGAGGGCAACGGCGTGTGGTCTGCGCGGGTCCCCAATCAGATTTTCACAGATCGAAATCCCTATTCCACCCTGGTCTCCGGCGACTGGTTCAACGCGTCCATGATCGCCCACACGGGAGATCTGTTTCTCAACGGGAAATCCCTCTACGAGGTGACCGATCCGGAGGCAGTGCGCCATCCCAAGCCCTCTGCAGTCTCCTGGGATCCGGATTTCTCCGTCTATACCTGGTACGCCGAGCAGGACGGGGATGAGACGGTTTTCCATGCCAACTTCCAGGACAGAAATCCCAACGAAGAGACGGTGGAGTTTTCCGTGCGCCCGGCCTGCTTTGCGCCTACGGCGGAGGGGATCGGCTACATCACCCTCTCCGGCTTCACCGTCTGTATGGCCGCGACCCAATGGGCGCCGCCCACAGCCTACCAGGAGGGCATGATCGCGCCGCACTGGTCCAAGGGCTGGATCATCGAGGACTGCGAGGTCTATGAGTCCAAGTGCAGCGGCATCTCCCTCGGAAAATACCGGCAAGAGAGCAACGACAACAAGTGGCTGCACTGGAAATACAAGGACGGGACCCAGACCGAGCGGGAGTGCATTTGCCTGGCCCAGGTCGAGGGCTGGGCGAAAGAGCGCATCGGCTCCCACATCGTGCGGCGCTGCCATATCCACCACTGCGGCCAGACCGGCATTGTGGGGCATCTGGGCGGCGTGTTTTCCGTCATCGAAGACTGCCACATCCACCACATCAACAACAAGCAGAATCTGGCGGGCGCCGAGATCGGCGGCATCAAAATGCACGCCGCCATCGACGTGATCTTCCGCCGCAACCACATCCACCACTGCACCCGCGGCCTGTGGCTGGACTGGCAGGCACAGGGCACCCGGGTGACGCAGAACCTGTTTCACGACAACTGCCTGCCCTATGACTTCCTGATGAATCCCCAGGCCATGGGGGCCATCGGCGAGGACATCTTTGTCGAGGTCTCTCACGGCCCGACGCTCATTGACAACAACCTTCTGCTCTCCACCCGATCGCTGAAGCTTCCGGCGCAGGGCATCGCCGTGGTGCACAACCTGCTTGCAGGCTCCTGCGCCTGCGTGGGCCGCGGCGTCACGAACGGCTCCAAATCACTGCCCAGTCCTCGCTACACGCCCTATCATCTGCCCCACCGCACCGAGGTGGCGGGCTTCATGACGATCCTCCACGGGGACGTGCGCTTTTACAACAACATCTTTGTCCAGCAGCCGGTGCATCGGATGCTGCGCCTGACCGGCGCGGTTGCCACCCGCATGAAGTCCTTTGAATGGGACGACATGAACGTCAAGACCGGCCTCTTCCCTTATGACGGCTATCCGACGGAGGAGGAGTGGAAGCGCCAGTTCGAGGGCTACTGCGGCATGGGGGCTCCCGCCAGTGATAAATACTACTCGTTCCTGCCGGTCTGGACAGGCGGCAACGTGTACTGCAACGGCGCAAAACCCCGGAAGGGAGAGAGCGATGCGATCTGCGTCCCCGGGAACGTCTCGCTGACACTGGTGGAGCAGAAAAACGGCTGGAGGCTGCTCACCGATCTGTATCAGAAGCTGCCCCAGGCGAACTGCCGCAGCGTCGATACCGAAATGCTCGGCATGGCCTTTGAACCGGAGCAGGGCTTCGAAAACCCGGACGGCAGCGCACTTTGTCTCGACAAAGATTATTGGGGGAAACAGCGGGGCAATACCGTTCTGCCCGGCCCCTTCGCCGATGGCGCTTCGGCTGCGGAGCACCTGGCCTGAACGGAGCAATCATGAAAAAGCCAACGCATGGACGCGCTTCGTCTGTGCGCTGGCTTTTGCACCGATGCCAGCCGATCAAAAGGACGATTTCTGCGGCTGTGCGATCCTTTCCCTTCTGCTTCGTTTTGCCTGCCTTATGAAAAACAATTGCATACAGCTTGGGGGAGGAATATAATGAGCATATGGCAAAACAGCAAGGCTGTTTTGCTGCGCAGCAAAGCTGCGTGGTGAAAGAATTTTTCGCTTTTCGCCATCATATACTCATTATTATGATCATCGGAATACTATCTTCGCTGCTGCCTGGGGGTCTGAAGCCGGCGGAAATGACGCCTCCTTCGCGGATATCCGCTTGTCCGGCGGCTGCTCTATCAAAAAACCGGTTCGAGCGGCGTGACTGCGCCTTCGATGCCTGTGTTCAGATCGGAGAAAAAGAATATGAAAAAGCAGAATTATCAATGGCCGGAATACACCGTCGGCGTGTGCTATTATCCCGAGCACTGGGACGAGAGCCTGTGGGAGAGCGATCTGGACCGGATGCTCGCCGCGGGGATCCGGGTGGTGCGCATCGCGGAGTTCGCCTGGAACCTCACCGAACCGGAGGAGGGCGTTTTCCGTTATGACTTCTTCGACCGCTTCCTGGATCTGTGCGAAGAGAAGGGCATGAAGGTCATCTTCGGTACGCCCACGGCCACACCGCCCGCGTGGCTGACGAAAAAGTACCCGGAGGTCCTGAACGCAGACCCCAACGGCCTTCCCTACGAACACGGCGCCCGGCGGCACTATAATTACAATTCTCCCGTCTATCGGGAGAAAACAAGGATCATCGTCACTGCGCTGGCTGAGCATTACGGGAAGCATCCCGCCATCTGCGGCTGGCAGATCGACAATGAGATGAACTGTGAGACCTGCGATTTTCATTCCGAGGCGGATCAGGCAGCCTTTCGGGCCTTTGTAAAAGAGAAATACGGCAGCCTGGACGCGCTGAACCAAGCCTGGGGAACGCGCTTCTGGAACCAGACCTATACCGACTGGGAGGAAGTTCGCCTGCCCGGCCATGTGCTCAATGTGGGCTGGAACCCCCACCTGCGGCTGGACTATCTCCGCTTCGTGTCCGCGAGCGCCCGCAGCTTCTGTAAGCTGCAGTCGGATATCCTGCACCGGTATAAAAAGCCCGGGGATTTCATCACCACCAACGCGCTCTTCGGCCATGTGGACAATCCGAAAATGCACGAGGAGAGCCTGGATATTTTCGGCTATGACTCCTATCCCAACTTTGCCTTCGGCCTCGACCGCGGCGAGCTGCTGGCAAAAACCGGATATGGGCTGGATGGCGACCTGAACGACCGCCTCAGCGGCAAATCTCTCAGCGAGGTGCGCGGCATCTGCCCGCATTTTGGGATTCTGGAGCAGCAGTCCGGCGCGGGCAGCTGGGTTTCCCGTATGGAGGGGCCTCATCCGCGCCCGGGTCAGATCCGGCTCTGGGCCATGCAGAGCGTAGCTCATGGTGCGGACTTCGTCTCCTTCTTTCGTTGGCGCAGCTGCACCTTCGGCACGGAAATGTACTGGCACGGCATCCTCGACTATGACAACCGGGACAACCGCCGTCTGTGCGAGGTCGCGGACTTTGCGTCGGATCTGAAAAAGCTGGCGCCCCTCTGCGGATCGGACTATGTTGCCCCGCTGGCCATTGTCAAGGACTACGACAACGCCTGTGACGCTGAGATCGACACATGGCACGGCCGACTGAGCTTCCCGGATGAGGCCGCCATCTATCAGCAGGCGCAGCTGAGCCATGTTCCCTGCGACTATCTCCATCTGGACGACGGTTCGTCGCTGGAGGATCTCTGCCGCTACCCGGTGCTGATCTACGCCCATCCCGCCATCATGACCGAGGCAAGGGCGGCGCTCCTCAAGGCTTATGTACAGCGAGGCGGCACGTTGATCCTGGGCTGCCGCACGGGCTACAAGCAGGAAAACGGCCAGGCTGTCATGCTGCCGCCGCCGGGGCTGCTCCGTGACCTTACCGGCAGCACGGTAAGCGAATCCGGCTTCCAGCATCCGGCGGAGCCGACTGTCACGGTGGATTGGAACGGCGAGCGCTTCGAGGCCCCCGTGTTCCAGGATCAGCTGGAGGCGGAGGGGGAAGCCGCCGTGCTGGCCCGCTTCGACAGCGCCTGGTTTGCTGGGGCACCGGCGCTCATCGAGCATTCCTTCGGCACCGGGCGCTGCCTCCATTGGGGCAGCACGTTCTCGCGCCCCATTCTCAAAAAGCTTTTCGCATACACCGGGTTGACCGGGCGCTTTGACGAGCTGCTGGATGCGCCGGAGGCGGTGGAGATCGCGGAGCGGCAGAAGGACGGGCGGCGCTTCCTCGTGCTGCTCAACTATCTGCCGCAAGCGCAGGAGGTCATGCTGCACCGGGAAATGCACGATATGCTGGAAGAAAAACCCATTTCCGGAAAAATCAGCATGCCGCCCTTCGGCGTTCTCGTCCTGGAGCTTTGCCGGTGAAAGCGGCGGGATCGAGGCGGATGCTTCCGGCTTCAGACTTATAAATTCACAGCCGGAGAACGCAAAAAAATGACAGGCAGGAGCAGCAGCTCCTGCCTGTCAGACTGTAGACAAGCCCTGTTTGGGCCGGCCCGGACTTGCAAGGGGGATTGTGAAGGGGGACCGGAAGTCCTCCTTCACGTACAATCTCAGCCGATTTTTAGACCGATTCAAGGTTTTAAAATCGGCCGCTGTCATCGTGTTGACAAAGTGTCGACACGATGACAGGCAGGAGCAGAAGCTCCTGCCTGTCATTGCTTATTTTGTAGGACGCCTGCCGCAGAAGAGGCAGGATTTTACGCCTACGACCGTGCGGTAGGTGTGCTTGTGATCCGGACTCTTCGGGCAATAGTCGGGATCGAATTTCACACCGAATAGACCGAGACCGCCGCCCGCGTTCTCTGCCTGCTCATCCGTCAGTTCAACAGCTTTTTTTTCGTCAGCCATATGGATTCTCCTTTCAGATCGGGTTTGGGAGCTGCTGTTTTTTGATACGATATTCTACCATGCTCTGGCCGCAATGGAAAGCAGTTTTTTCACCTTTCAGCGCTTGCTGCGAAAAAAACTGCGCAGGAGTGCGGCGCAGTCCTCGCCGAGGACCTCCGCGTAAACTGCGGGCCGGTGGCCGTAGCGCTCCATGAAGAGGTCGATCACGCTGCCGCAGGAGCCGGAGGCTGGCTCCCGCGCGCCATAGACCACTGTGGGGATGCGGCTCATGAGGATGGCGCCGGCGCACATGGGGCAAGGCTCCAGGGTTACCGCAAGGGTACAGTCCTCCAGCCGCCAGTCGCCCCTGGCGCGGCATGCCTGCCGGATCGCCTCGATCTCGGCGTGGGCGGTGGCGTCGCGGCTCTCCCGCCGGCGGTTGCGGCCCCTGCCGAGGACCTGCCCGTCCGGGCCGATGATCACGCAGCCCACCGGCACTTCGCCCGCATCGGCAGCTTCCCGCGCAAGCGTAAGTGCCTCGCGCATATACAATTCGTGATCCATGCACATTCCTCCGAAGAATGCAAAATCAAGGCCCGGCGCAATGGGCTTGATTTTGGAAGGAAGAAGGAGTCAGCAGATAGGAAGCTTCCCCGGCTCTTTACGGAAGCCGGGGAAGCGGAATGGAGCTGACTTCTTCCGACGTCAGGCCAGGGCGGCGGTGATGATGGACATCTGGTAGACTTCCTCGGCGTCGCAGCCGCGGCTCAGGTCGTTGATGGGGGCGTTCAGACCCTGCAGGATGGGGCCGAATGCGGCGTAGCCGCCCAGACGCTGGGCAATCTTGTAACCGATGTTGCCGGACTGGATCTCCGGGAAGATGAAGGTGTTGGCATAGCCGGCGACCGGGCTGCCGGGGAACTTGAGCTGACCGACAACGGGGGAGACGGCGGCGTCAAACTGCATCTCGCCGTCGATGGCGAGCTCGGGAGCCATTTCCTTGGCGATGGCGGTGGCATTGCGCACCAGATCCACATTGGCACCCTTGCCGGAGCCCTTGGTGGAATAGCTCAGCATGGCGACCTTCGGGTCCATGCCGAAGACCTTGGCGGTGTGGGCGGTGCCGATGGCGACCTCGGCCAGCTTCTGAGCGGCGGAGATGACCACGTTGCCTTCCTTGTCCAGGGTGTCCTGGTAGTCGATATTGATGGCGCAGTCGCCCATGCAGAGCATGTCGGCGCCTTCCTTGACCAGAATAAAGCAGGAGGATACGAGGTTTGCACCCTTCTTGGTCTTCACCAGCTGCAGCGCGGGACGCACGGTGTCGGCGGTGGAGTAAGTGGCGCCGCCCAGCAGCGCGTCGGCCACGCCCATCTTGACCAGCATGGTGCCGAAGTAATTGCCCTTCTTGAGCGCGGCGGCGCAGTCTTCTGCGCTCATCTTGCCCTTGCGCAGGGCGACCATGGTCTCCACCATCTCATCCATCTTATCATAGGTCAGGGGATCGAGGATCTCCAGCCCCTCGATGTCAAATCCACCCTTGGCAGCGGCGGCCTTGACCTCGTCCACATTGCCCACCAGAATGGGGGTCAGGAAGCCTTCCTTCTTCAGACGGGAAGCGGCGGAGAGGATACGGGCGTCCGGGCCTTCGGTAAAGACGATCTTGCGGGGATTGGCTCTCAGAATCTCGATCAGATTTTCAAACATTTTCAGAAACCCTCCATCATTCTTTTTGTAGGAACATTCATAGATGTTGTGCTCAACAGTTATACTCTAACACTACTCGGTTTTTTTTTCAAGAAGAAGCGCAAGTTTTTGTTTACAAAGTGAAGAAAGCCCGATATAATACAGCCTGTTATCAATTTTGAGAGAAAGAGCGAACAGCGAAATGGACAGAAGCTTTGCGGAAACGCTGCTGGCCCTGCGTCAGGGCCGGAATCTGAGCCAGCGGACAGTGGCGGCAGATCTGGGGATCAGCCAGCCCCTGCTGAGCCATTACGAAAAGGGAACGAGAGAACCGGGCCTGAACTTTGTGTGCCGGGTCTGCGACTATTACGGCGTGACGGCGGACTATCTGCTGGGCCGCGCCTCCCATCCGGGGGACGTGAGCCTGCGCCAGTCCCGGGCCTTCCTGGCCAATCTGCGGGGGACGCTGGACCGGGCGGAGCAGGTCCTCAACGCCATCGAGGGGGAGAAGAAATGATCGATCAGAAGCACATCCGGAATTTCTCCATCATTGCCCACATCGACCACGGCAAATCCACCCTCTCCGACCGCCTGATCGAGAAATGCGGCGCGGTGGAAAGCCGCATCATGGAGGATCAGATCCTGGACAACATGGATCTGGAAAAGGAGCGCGGCATCACCATCAAGGCCCGCGCCGTGGGCCTGAGCTATCAGGCCGCCGACGGGGAGCGCTATACCCTGAACCTGATCGACACGCCGGGCCATGTGGACTTCAACTATGAGGTCAGCCGCTCGCTGGCCGCCTGCGAGGGCGCGGTGCTGGTGGTGGACGCCAGCCAGGGCGTGGAGGCCCAGACCCTGTCCAACACCTATCTGGCGCTGGACAACAATCTGGAGATATTACCCGTTGTCAACAAGATCGACCTCCCGGCGGCGGAGCCGCAGCGGGTCAAGGATGAGATTGAGGAGATCATCGGCATCCCGGCCCAGGACGCGCCGGAGATTTCCGCCAAGGCGGGCATCAACATTGACGCCGTGCTGGACGACATCGTAGCAAATGTCCCCGCGCCGTCCGGCGACCCGGACGCGCCGCTCAAGGCCCTGATCTTCGACAGCCAGTACGACAACTACCGGGGCGTCATCGTCTTCATGCGCCTCATCGACGGGCGCATCCGCAAGGGCAGCGAGGTGCTGCTCATGTCCACCGGCGCCAGATACAGCGTGCTGGAGGTGGGGCACATGCGGCCCATCGGCCTGGAGCCCTGCGAGGAGCTGGCCGCGGGCGATGTGGGCTATTTCACGGCCTCCATCAAGAATGTGGCCGACACCCAGGTGGGCGATACCGTCACCGAGGCAAACCGCCCCACGGCCGAGGCCCTGCCCGGCTACCGGCCCGCGCGGCCCATGGTCTTCTGCGGCATCTACACCGAGGACGGCTCCAAATACCCGGACCTGCGGGACGCGCTGGAAAAGCTCAAGCTGAACGACGCCTCCCTGAGCTATGAGCCGGAGAGCTCGGTGGCTCTGGGCTTCGGCTTCCGCTGCGGCTTTCTGGGAATGCTTCATATGGAGATCATCCAGGAGCGGCTGGAGCGGGAGTTCGACCTGGAGCTGGTGACCACGCTGCCCTCCGTCATCTATAAGGTCGTCAAGACCGACGGCAGCATCGTCATGGTGGACAATCCCCACAACTATCCCGAGGTGCCCTCCATCGCGGAGGCCTATGAGCCCTATGTGAAGGTCTCCATCATCACGCCCAACGAGTTCGTGGGCAACATCATGCCCCTCTGCCAGGACCGGCGCGGCGAGTACAAGAACATGCAGTATCTGGACCAGCGCCTGGTGGAAATGCACTATGAGATGCCGCTCAACGAGATCATCTATGATTTCTTCGACACCCTCAAGGCCCGCACCAGGGGCTACGCCTCGCTGGACTATGAGCTCTCCGAGTACAAGGTGAGCGATCTTGTGAAGGTGGACATGCTCTTGAACGGCGACCAGGTGGACGCGCTCAGCTTCATTGCCC
>CAMKAP010000072.1 GCA_946410505.1 uncultured Clostridia bacterium | reverse complement strand
GTCTTTCTTTTCGGCGCAACGAAAAGAAAGAATAGGGGGGCGCATATGCTTTCTTTTCTGAAACCATGAAAAGCACCCCTGTTCTTCCTAAGATCGGAAGGAGCAGGGGCGCCTTGTTTCAGGTAAATGTCGCCCTCAGGCGAGCTTTTTCATCTTGTCATTGAGCCAGTTGAGGATGTCGCGGTAGACGTCCTGACGGTTGATCTCATTGAGCATCTCATGTCTGCCGCCGGGGTAGAGGCGGATCATCACGTCCTTGATGCCCGCATTGCAGAACGCCTTGTAGGCCTTCTCAACGCCGACGCCGTAGTCGCCCACCGGGTCCTCTTCGCCGGACATGAAGTAGATGGGCGCTTCCTTGTTCATCTTATCCACGTTCTTCTGGTCGCTGATATAGCGAATGCCGCTCATCATGTCGCGGTACAGGCTCACCTTCGCCACGAAGCCGCAGAGAGGGTCGGCAATGTATTTGTCCACGTTCTCCTCATCCCGGCTGAGCCAGTCGAAGGGCGTGCGCGGATTGGGGATGCGCTTGCAGTAGGAGCCGAAGGCCATGTCGTTGAGCTGCTGTCCGTCCGCCCGTGGGCCTTTCCGCTTCGTCATGAACTGGGCTGCGGCGTATCCCGCGAGGACCAGCGCCTTGCCCTGCTGGCCGGTGCCGCTGATGATGGCGGCGTCATACTTGTCCGGGTGGCGGCAGAGGTAGGTGCGCGTGAGAAAGCTTCCCATGCTGTGGCCGAAGAAGATATAGGGCAGATCGGGATAGTCCCTGTGCATCAGATCCCGCAGCGTATCCATATCGCGCACCACATAGTCCCAGCCGTTGTCGTCGGCAAAGAAGCCGATGTCCGCCGGATCGCCGATGCTCTGGCCGTGGCCCAGGTGATCGTCACCCACCACAACAAAGCCGTTGGCGGCCAGGAAGCTTGCAAAATCGTCATAGCGGTTGATGTGCTCGGCAATGCCGTGCTCAATCTGAATCACCGCTCTGGGCTTTCCGTCCGGGAGACACTTGCGGGCGTGGATGCGGTTTTTGCCGGTGCTGGAATCAAAATAAAAATCCTGAAAACTTGGCATGGAAACTGCTCCTTTCATATGGTATAATCACAAAAGTACTATTGCTATCGATTTTACTCTTTCCGCGAGTATTCGTCAAGGAGAAGCCTATGAAGCTCTATATCAAGTATTTTGACAAGGACATAACGCCCATCGAGAAGATCGATAAGGGCGACTGGATCGACCTGCGTGCCGCCGAGACCGTGGAGATGAAGGCGGGGGACTGGGGCTTTATCCGCCTGGGCGTGGGCATGATCCTGCCGGAGGGCTATGAGGCCCATGTAGCGCCCCGCAGCAGCACCTTTAAGAATTTCGGGATCCTCGTTTCCAACAGCATCGGCGTCATCGACAATTCCTTCTGCGGCGAGGAGGACGAGTGGCGCCTGCCCGTGTACGCGGCCAGGGACACTGTCATTCACAAGAACGACCGGATCTGCCAGTTCCGCATCGTGGAAAAGCAGCCGGCCTTCGAGCTGGAGACTGTGGAGCATCTGCGGGATGTGAGCCGCGGCGGCTTCGGCTCCACCGGTAAAACCTGAAGCGGCCGGTTTTGTGCGAATTGAACGAAGAAGTCCTGAAATATTCGAGACGATTTCGTTGGTCAAATCGCTGCATTTCTGTTGCATACCTTTGTGCAGTATGCTAATATTAACAGCGCTACAAGTTCATATCCCTTGATGCTCTCTGAATACACTGTAGACAGAGAGCGGAGGAACTCTGGAGAATCTCATGTTGCATGAGTGCCGAAGGTGCAAGGTCGGAAACGACCGAATCTCTCAGGCCAAAGGACAGAGCGGACAAAGCGCGCAGTGCTTCTGTGCCGGCGTCTGATCCAGAGTTGCTGAACGATCAGCAACTTTTTTCTTTTATCGGAGGAGGAAACGCCATGCTCAAGCTGGTACAGACCGTCAACGCCTATCTCTCGGATTACATTCTCATTCTTCTTCTCGTGGGAACGGGACTCTTCTTTTCCGTGAAAACGCACTTTGTTCAGATCCGCTGCTTCAAAGAGGGCTGGAGGGCCGTCTTCGGCAACGTTAAGCTGCGCGGCGACAAGCAGCATAGCGGCCTGAGTTCCTTCCAGGCTCTGGCCACCGCCGTGGCCGCCCAGGTGGGCACCGGCAACATCGTCGGCGCCTGCGGAGCCATCCTGATCGGCGGCCCCGGCGCCATCTTCTGGATGTGGATCATCGCCTTCTTCGGCATGGCCACCATCTACGCCGAGGCGGTGCTCGCCCAGGAGACACGGCGTGTGGACGCCGACGGCAGCGTGCACGGCGGGCCGGTATACTATATCAAGCGCGCCTTTCCCAACCGCTTCGGCAGCTTCCTGGCGGGCTTCTTCGCAGTGGCCACCTTCCTGGCGCTGGGCTTCATGGGCAGCATGGTCCAGTCCAACTCCATCGGCGCCACGCTCAGTAACGCCATCTCCGTACCCTCCTGGCTGGTGGGCGTCTTCGTGACAGGCGCCGCGGCGCTCATCTTCATCGGCGGGATCCAGCGCATTGCGGCAGTGACGGAAAAGCTCGTGCCGGTCATGGCGGTTTTGTACCTCGTCGGCGGTCTCGTCGTCCTGGTCTGCAAGGCGCAGCATCTCCCGGAGGCTGTCGCCATGATCTTCCGATACGCCTTTGCGCCAAACGCGATCATCGGCGGCAGCCTGGGCTATGCGCTCAAAACCGCCGTCAGCCAGGGTGTCAAGCGCGGCCTCTTTTCCAACGAAGCCGGTATGGGCTCCACGCCCCATGCCCACGCCATGGCGAACGTGAAAAAACCCCATGATCAGGGTGTAGTCGCGATGATGGGCCTTTTTATCGACACCTTTGTGGTCCTCACCATGACCGCCCTTGTGGTCATCACCACGCTTTACGCCGGAAACGGCGTGCTCTCCGCGGGCGCCGCTGAGGGTGTAAACAAGGCCAACATGGCCCAGCTCGCCTTTGCCTCCGTCTTCGGCGAGAAGGCGGGAGCCTTGTTTGTGGCTCTGTGCCTGCTGTTCTTCGCCTTCTCCACCATCCTGAGCTGGAACTTCTTCGGCAGGGTCAATGTGGAGTACCTCTTCGGGAAAAAGGCGCTGCTGCTGTATGCGCTGGTGGCGCTCTGCTTTATCTTCCTGGGCTCACTGCTGTCAAACGATCTGGTCTGGGAGCTGGCCGACCTTTTCAATCAGCTCATGGTGATCCCCAACGTGATCGCTCTCATCGCGCTTTCTTCTCTCGTGGCGAAGGCCGCGAAGACAGGGGAGAAATGAGCAACAAAAAGATCCGCACACCCGGAAACGAGCGTGCGGATCTTTTTCGTTAAGCGATCACAGAAGGTTCAGGATCAGGGTGAGCACCACAAAGCCGAGCGCAAACCACTTGGTGGCCTTGGCCAGCTTCGCGTCCCAGGTCTTGGCCTTGCCCTTGGACATGAAGGTCTCGGCGCCGCCGGAGATCGCACCGGAAAGACCGGCGCTCTTGCCGCTCTGCATCAGAACGATCACAGTCACAGCCAGACCGGAGAGAACCTGAAGAATCGTGAAAATAACGGTAACAGCAGCCATTTATTTCAATCCTTTCGATGATATACCGCTAAAAGCCTACATACTATAACACAAGATATGGGGGAATTCAAGACTTTTTTTCCGGTTTTATGTGAAAATCGATCCAGCAGGTTTCTGTCCCGGAATCATAGAAATAGTGCTGGGATATCTCGCCCGCTTCCGGACGCAGCGTAAAGGGCTCCACATCTCGCGCGTCCAGCAGGATGTCAAAGTACCAGGCGTCGTCCTCGCTGAT
This sequence comes from uncultured Clostridia bacterium, assembly GCA_946410505.1. The sequence continues at coordinate 5,313 of CAMKAP010000072.1, read as the reverse complement.
GATCGGGCGCATCTCATCGCCCTCCAGCGTGACCCAAAGAGACAGAATCGGCTCGGCGGAATCCGGGTCCTCCCGATAGAAGAGCTCAAAATACGTGCCCTCCGCTGTCTGGCCGATGACGCCGCGGATCGCGCGGGTCCCATCTTCCAGTACGCCTTCTCCCCGATGCTCCGTCACGGTGAGAAGACCCGTCCAGCGGCTGCCGGCCTTGAGTACCCCACTGTCTTTCGCTTCGGCAATGGGCAGGAGAGGCGCGGGCACGTCGTCCGCTGTTTCCCGTCTGCCTGTAAAATAGACAGCCGCAGCAAGGGCGAGGATCAGCAGGAAGGCGGTAAAAAGTACAAGAAATCTGACTTTGCTTTTCTGCCCGTCCACAGCGCCGCCTCCTTTCCTTCGCTGCCAGTGTATCTTCCCGCAATGGAAAAAGCAAGTTTTTTATGGGAATTGTAAAAAAACAGCTTTACCCCGGAAAGCGTGCTGTGTTATAATTTTAAACCAGAAATTCAAAAGTTAAAACCGAGAGGATCGGAGGGATCGTGATGTCAAGCAGCACCAAGGATGCGCTCGCCGCAGCGCTCAAGCAGATGATGGGGTTCAAGCCGATCGACAAGATCACCGTGAAGGACCTTGTCGAGATCTGCGGTGTCAATCGCCAGACCTTCTATTACCATTTCGATGACGTCTACGATCTTCTGGAGTGGGTCTTTGAAGAGGATGCAAACCGCGTTCTGCCCCACGAGGTGGTTTTTGAGCACTGGCGGGAGGACGTGATGATTTTCATGCAGTATCTGCGTGAGAACAGCACGTTTACGCTGAATGTATACAACTCCAACAGCAGAGTCTATATGCTGCGTTATCTGGAGGAGAAGATGGCAGGCTGCATCCGCAGCTTTGCGGTGATTGTGTCCGAGGGCATGAACATCGACAGGCAGGATTTCGAGTTCACGGTTCAGTTTTACGCCAAATGCGCCATCGGCTTCATCGCCCATTGGATGGACCTGGGGATGCAGCTTCCCAAGGAGATCACCACGGAGCGGATCCTGCGTGTGATGGACCGAAGCGTGGAAAACATCCTCGGAAGGTTTCAGCTCAATTAAAAAGCACTTCAGCCCGCGGCACGCCCTTTGTGCTGCGGGCTTTTTTACATGTAAACTTCGTCTTTTTCTATTGAAAGAATAGAGATAATAGAGTACAATATTATGGTTACTTCCATACGAACGGGGGAGACACCAGTGGCGGAGCAGAAAACCAACGCAATGCGGCTTCTCGACCGCAGAAAAATCGCATACGAGGCCCACAGCTACCCCCATGGAGACGAGGCGGTGGACGGCGTGACCGTGGCGCGCCTGACGGGGCGGGACCCGGCCTCGGTGTTCAAGACCCTTGTGGCCCGCGCAGCCGACGGGCGCATCCTGGTCTTCGTGATCCCAGTCGCCGCGGAGCTGGATCTCAAGAAGGCGGCCCGCGCGGCCGGAGCGAAATCCGTGGCCATGGTGCGCGTGGCGGAGCTGCTCGCACTGACGGGCTATGTCCGCGGCGGCTGCTCGCCCATCGGGATGAAGAAGCAATATCCGAGCTTTTTCCACAGCAGCATGGAAGCGCAGGACACGGTGCTGGTCAGCGCCGGCAAAATCGGCTGGCAGATCGAGCTTTCGCCTCAGGACCTGCTTGCCTTCACCGGCGGCAGGCTCGCAGATATTACAACAGAGGATTCATAATGCAGGACAGTATTTTTATCAAGGGCGCCAGAGAAAACAATCTGAAGAATATCGACCTGGAGATCCCGCGGGATCAGCTTGTGGTGGTCACCGGCCTTTCCGGCAGCGGGAAATCCAGCCTCGCCTTCGACACGATCTATGCCGAGGGCCAGCGCCGCTATGTGGAGAGCCTGAGCTCTTACGCGCGCATGTTCCTGGGCCAGATGGACAAGCCGGACGTGGATTATATCGACGGCCTGTCTCCGGCCATCTCCATCGATCAGAAGACCACCTCCAAGAACCCACGCTCTACCGTCGGCACCGTGACGGAGATCTACGACTATCTGAGACTTCTCTGGGCACGCGTCGGCGTGCCGCACTGCCCCAAATGCGGCAAGGAGATCCGCCAGCAGACCATTGACCAGATCGTGGACCGGATTCTGGAGCTGCCCGAGGGCAGCCGCATCCAGATCCTCGCGCCGGTGATTCGCGGCAAAAAGGGCGAGCACGTCAAGGTCTTTGAGGACGCCAAGCGCTCCGGCTATGTCCGCGCGCGGGTGGACGGCAATCTCTATGACCTGTCGGAAGAGATCCGCCTGGAGAAGAACAAAAAGCACAACATTGAGATCGTGGTGGACCGTCTGGTCATCAAGGCTGACATCGTCCGCCGTCTGACCGATTCTGCCGAGACGGCGCTGGCCCTTTCCGGCGGCCTTCTGTTTGTGGATCTGCCGGCGGAGGAGCGGCAGATCGCCTTCTCGCAGAACTACGCCTGTGACGACTGCGGCATCTCCATCGAGGAGCTGACGCCGCGGCTTTTTTCCTTCAACAATCCCGCGGGCGCCTGCCCCACCTGCACCGGTCTCGGCACCCAGATGCTCATCGACCCGGAGCTCATCATGCCGAACCCCAAGCTCTCCATTCTGGACGGCGGCATAACTGCCAGCGGCTGGGGGAACGTCAAGGGCGACAGCATCTCCCGCATGTATTTTGACGCGCTGGCCAGGCGCTATCACTTCAAGCTCACGGACCCCATCGAAAAGCTCCCCAAGGACGCGGTGGATGCGATCCTCTACGGCACCAAGGGCGAGCCGCTGCAGCTGCACTACGAGAAGAACGAGGGCTTCGGCGTCATCAAGCGGGAATTCGAGGGTATTGTCAACAACCTGGAGCGCCGCTACCGGGAGACCCAGAGCCCGTCCATGCGCGACGATATTGAGGAGTGCATGTCCGAGATCCCCTGTCCTGTGTGCAAGGGGCGCCGCCTGAAACCCACGGCGCTGGCCGTCACGGTGGGCGGAATGAATATCGCCGAGTTTACGGAGCTCTCCGTGGTGCGGGCCCTGGCCTTCCTCGATCAGCTTGTGCTGAGCGAAAAGGACATGATGATCGCAAAGCAGATCCTCAAGGAGATCCGCTCCCGCCTGGGCTTTTTGCAGAGCGTGGGGCTGGGCTATCTGACGCTCTCGCGCATGGCGGCCACCCTTTCCGGCGGCGAGAGCCAGCGCATCCGCCTTGCGACGCAGATCGGCTCGAGCCTGATGGGCGTGCTCTATATTCTTGACGAACCCAGCATCGGCCTGCACCAGAGGGATAACGCCAAGCTCCTGCGCACGCTCAAGCAGCTGCGCGATCTGGGCAACACCCTGATCGTGGTGGAGCACGACGAGGAAACCATGCGCGCGGCCGACCACGTGATCGACATCGGCCCCGGCGCCGGCGTCAACGGCGGGCGCGTGGTCTGCACAGGTACGGTGGAGGATCTCTGTGCCTGTCCGGAATCAATCACCGGAGAGTATCTGAGCGGCAGGAAGAAGATCCCCGTGCCCGAAAAGCGCAGAAGCGGCAGCGGCAAAAGCATCTGGATCCGCGGCGCGCGGGAAAACAACCTGAAAAATATCGACGTGGAGATCCCGCTGGGCAAGCTCATCTGCGTCACCGGCGTCTCCGGCAGCGGGAAATCCTCGCTTATTAACGAGGTCCTCTATAAGACCCTCGCCTCCGAGAAAAATCGCATGAAGGTCCGCCCCGGCAAGTGCGACCGGGTGGAGGGTCTGGAATATGTCGACAAGGTGATCGCGCTGGACCAGAGCCCCATCGGGCGCACGCCCCGCTCCAATCCCGCCACCTATACCGGCGTCTTCAATGACATCCGCGACCTCTTCGCCTCCACCAATGATGCAAAGCTCCGCGGCTATGGGCAGGGGAGATTTTCCTTCAACGTCAAGGGCGGCCGCTGCGAGGCCTGCTCCGGCGACGGACTGCTCAAAATCGAAATGCATTTTCTGCCGGATGTATACGTCCCCTGTGACGTCTGCGGCGGCAAGCGCTACAACCGTGAGACACTGGAGGTGCGCTACAAGGGCAAGAACATTGCGGAAGTGCTGGACATGACGGTGGAGGAGGCCTGCTCCTTCTTCCAGAACCAGCAGAAGATCCTCTCCAAGATCCAGACGCTGTACGACGTGGGCCTCGGCTATGTGAAGCTGGGCCAGTCCAGCACCACGCTCTCCGGCGGCGAAGCCCAGCGCGTGAAGCTGGCAACGGAGCTATCCAAGCGCAGCACCGGCAGCACGGTCTATGTGCTGGATGAGCCCACAACAGGCCTCCACATCGCGGATGTGCACAAGCTCATCGACATTCTAAACCGCCTCACCGACGCGGGCAACACCGTGGTCGTCATCGAGCACAATCTGGACGTCATCAAGGTCGCCGATCACATCATCGACCTGGGTCCCGAGGGAGGCGACGGCGGCGGCAGCCTTGTCTTTGCCGGCACGCCCGAGGACTGCGCCCGCTGCCCGGAGAGCTTTACCGGCGCATTTTTGAAAACAATGCTCCCGTGAAGGAGTGAACACGATGGATCAGGACAGTATGCTGACCGAACTGAACGGTACGGTGGATTCTGTCATCTATAAAAACGAAGAAAACGGCTATACGGTGCTGCGCCTGCGGGACGGTAACGGAGAGACGGTCACGGTCGTGGGCTGCTTCCCTTACGCCGCCCAGGGCGAGACCATGCTGCTCTCGGGCAGCTGGATGACCCACGCCGTCCACGGGCGGCAGTTCAAGGCCGAGTTTGCCCAGCGGCTCATGCCTACGGACGCCCCCGCCATCTACGAGTATCTGGCGGGGGGCTCGGTGAAGGGGATCGGCCCCGCCACCGCCTCGCTGATCGTGAACCGCTTCGGCGCCCAGAGCCTGGATGTGATCGAAAACGAGCCGGAGAAGCTGGCGGAGATCCGGGGGATCAGTCTCGCCAAGGCAAAGCAGATCTCCGGCAGCTTCCGCCAGCAGGCCGGCATGCGCAGGCTGATGGAGTTTGTCTGCTCCTTCGGCCTGCGGCCCATCCTCGCCATGCGCATGTACAAATTCTACGGGGATGACGCGCTGGAGCTTCTCCAGGCTAACCCTTACATCCTCTCCTCCCAGCATATCGGCAGCAGTTTTTCGGAGGCGGACCACCTGGCCATGGCCATGGGCATGGACGAGCACAGCCGCAGCCGCATTAACGCCGCCGTGATCTTCGAGCTTAACCACAACACCGGAAACGGCCATGTTTTTATCCCGCGGGAGAAGCTGGCCGCCGCCACCGGGCAGCTCATCGGCGTGCCAA
>CAMKAP010000071.1 GCA_946410505.1 uncultured Clostridia bacterium | reverse complement strand
GTGCTCAGATGGTCAGACAGAAAATTTTCCCGCCATACATTCAGCGCATGAGCGCATTCAGTCGTTTCCTGAAGCAATGCGTTGAATTCAGAACTGTAATACAGTTCTATTCGCGCGCGGCTCTCGCGAAGAGTGATCGAGCTTAACAAAATGGCCAGAATATTGATTGGGATGATGCTCAAGCAGATTATTGCTATGAGCCGTCGATCTAAATGCCGCAGACCATTTAGAAAGGACTTCATGTTCTACCCCTTTTCTGCATCACCGAATGAGAGCTGCGAGGCTAAAATAGCGGATGTCCGTTTCGTTTCCGACAGTAAGGCTGAGATAACGGCCAAGGAAAGGAATGCGGACGCTTTTTGCCTTGTTGATGTCCTTCGTCAGCTCTTCGATCATAAAATCGATATGCTCCGGTGGAAGGGCGCAGCGGTCGTGCGCCGAATAGATCTTCCGAATCGGCAGATGTTTCAGATTCTCAATGGACCGGCAGAAGTCCGGGAAAGGTACGAAGCTGTGCAGCCCGTAGAGCAATCGGCGCGCCACCGTGTCGCCGGACAGCAGTGTTCCCGTCTGCGCATCCCACAGGAGGATGCTGCCATCCGTATGGCCGGGGATATGGAAGACCGTTAAAACTCGATCTCCCAGATCAATGATTTCACCGTCCCTTAGAAAATGCAGACGCGGGCATGGCCTGACAGGCTTCTGGAAGATGCAGCCTCTCCGCAATAGGCTTACATCGTCCGGGTGGATCCAGACCTCCGGCTGCTCGGAGAGGTGATAGATGTGATCCACATGGGCATGACTCAGCACAAGCTGCACCGGCAGCCCCGCCAGGCGGCTCGCATACGCGAAAAGTCCCTCCTCTTCCAAAGACAGATCAAAAAGCAGCGCTCGCTGACTGCTGCATACAAGATAGGCGTTCCTGCTGGCCGGACCCGGTTCAACAGAGAGAGGAAAGGTGTCGCTGGAAAGCTGCCAAATTCCTTTCGCTATTTCACGATGCGCGATGCTCATGTCTCAGCCTCTCCTGCAAAGCAGCCGAATACCAAATCTTCGATTTTTTTGCTGATATAGGAACCACTGCCCTCCAGATCTGTGCGGTTGGTGCACCAGACTGCCTCCAACTTGTCGGCAGGACTTACGAAAAAGTGCGTGCCAAAAGCGCCGCTCCAGCCGTAGGTGCCAGCCGTGCAGGGACTCCCTCCTTTTTCGGGGTCCTGCCGGATCTTCACGCCAAGTCCCCAGACGTAGCCCGGTTCTGTTTCCAAATGGGTGAGCGCGCCTTCCGTGCTCATCTGAGCGACAGTTTCCGGACGCAGAACCTGATTACCGTTCCAGGTGCCGCCATCCAGCAGCATCCGGGCAAAATGCTCATAATCCTGAACCGTGGAGAACAGTCCGCCGCTGGCCGCCACATAGCCGGAGCCGCGGTGCAGCATGGAATCCATATCGTCCTTCGTGCCGGTCACATCTGTGAGCCGGCCATTTTTGCGCTTATAGGCGCGGACAAGTCTCGTTTCTTGTTCCGCTGTCAGGCGGAAGGTCGTGTCCTTCATGTCCAATGGCGTAAAAATGTGTTTTTTCATATAGCTATCCAACGCTTCGCCGCTGGATATCTCCACGATCCGCCCCAGCACGTCAAAGCCTGCCAGAGGCGAATAGCTCGTTCCCGTACCCGGTTGAAAATCAAGAAACAGACGGCTGTATTTCTCACACTCCGCTTCGAGGCTTTCCTTCACGGCTGTATCCTTTTTATATACGAGCAGGCCCGCGATGCCCTGCTGCAGTCCCGAGGAGTGGCTCAGCAGATCGCGGATCGTGATCTCCCTCTCGGCAGGCACGGTTTTGACCCTGTCTGCGCGGAAGAACAGCAGTTTGGGCAACAGAGAGAGCATGTTCATTCCCTCGTGCCACTCGTAGCGCTTGTCCGATACGACGCGCAGCGATCGGAAGGCAGGCAGCCAGCGGCTCACGGGATCGTCCAAGCCTATTTTGCCCTGCTCGACTTGCTGCATCACCGCTGCCGCCGTGACGGGTTTTGTCATGCTCATCATGCGATAGATCGCGTCTTCTTCTATCGGCCTCTGCGCGGCAATGTCCGCCCAGCCCCAAGTGTTTTCATAGACAAGCTCACCGTTCCGGCGCACCAGCAGCGCGCCGCCCGCGATCTCCTGGTTATTCAGATAACCATGTATGGTGTTGTTTATTTCCCCAACATTCATTATTCGTAGTCCTCCAAGCGCCATTCATCCTGCCATCGAATGACAACCTTTCCGTTTTCAGTAAAAGTCAACGGCAGCCACACATAATCCGCCACAGAAGTATTGCGCCTATTATCATAAAACACTTTCCGCAGCAGCTCACGATCCAAACAGTATCGCGCAGCCAGGTCTTGAATCTTATCCTGACGCCCGGTAAAGAGCATCTCATAAAGCTGTGCGTAAAACTGATACGGGACCACAGCCGGATCGACGTCCGGTGCCCAGCGGTCAGCACAGGCGATATACAGGTCTTTTTTCCCATGCACCTGGAAAACTGACGAAATCTGTGAGCGAAACGAAGTGTTGGTTTCATCTTCATCATGAGGATTTCCAAGAACTTCAAACGGGCCGTGCCAATTCTCTGCAGCGGCTACCTCTGATGGGTTGGGCAAATAGCCTGTTGTCCCGGATGTGATCAGATAGTGTTTTCCGTTCCGTATAAAGTGTGCAGTCGCTTCTCTTACATAGGGCGGGTAAGGATGAGGAAAATGACTGGAAAACACGCCTGTGACATCTGTATACTCTTCGTTCAGCTCCGCACAGATCGTCTCTGTATGTACTTTCTCGAAATAGTAGTATGCTTTACCGCTATGCTCATCTACGGCAAGGTCAAAGTCGCCTGCGCTCATTCCGAGCGGAGACAGGCCTTCTTTCACCTTGGTATAGGGTCCGAGCAAGCTGTCTGCCGTCAGAACTGTTTCCGTCTGAGTTGATCCCATGACCTTTAGCCAGCAGACATATTTCTTAGTCTTTCTGTTGTAGATGATATGAGGACGGTCCATTTGGGACGTGGGATGAAGAGAGGACGCCGGATCGTCAGGTTCAGGTGGGATGATAAGGCCAAGATCCTCCCAGTTATACAGATCCCGGGAAGCATAACAGCGGACGCCCCAATGCCATACTCCGTTCTTCCCGTCTGTCTTCTCTTTGTTCTCTCCGTACCAGTAGTAAACGCCGTTTTCGAAGAACACACTTCCTCCGTGTGCCTGGATACGTTTCCCCTCTGTGTCCAGCCACGGTTGTCCAGGCCGAAAGCTTGTATAGCGCATGATACAAGGACCCCTCCTTATCGTTGATTGATAAACCTTCCCTTCTTCGGATCGAATCACAGCCTGTACCGTCTCAGCGCACGGTCGAGCTTTTCTATCGTTCCAGGCTTGACGCGCATAAGCGTATAGAGGTTCTTCAAAGAAACCGTATCCATGAACGCTCCGATCTTTTTTCGGGCGAGGGTATAGATCAGATACTGGGCGGGGAAACGCTTCTTCAGCATGGACAAGGCGTCCCGGTTCTGCTCCAGCAGACGGCAGGAGGTCAGCACGGAAAGCGTTTCCGTGTGCGCGTCCTGATAGGCGGCAGACTCCCGGATGGAGATATAACATCCCTCGGAAAGCTCCCGTAGCCAACTGAGGCTGTCCTCCACCCAGTCGCCCACGCGGGAGCAGAAAACGGGATTGTTCCCATGTTGTGCTTTGCCGATCGAAAAGCCGTGCATCGCGTAGCCGTAGATATGCGCCTCATAGTCGATATAATTCTTTTCAAAGGCGGCCATCAGCTTTGTTGTGTTGGTGATGGGGACTATCCAGTCGTTCCGGGAAGAGGCCAGAAAGCAGGGGCAGGTGTCGGCGTTCACCAGCTCGGAGGCGTCCGGCGCGCTGGGGTTGCAGTACGCCAGTGTCTCTCTGTCGATCAGGCCGTAACAGAGGATCGCGGCAAAGGGCTTTCTGACCGCCTTTGACGCTGCGGCGGCAATCACATGCCCGCCGGCAGAAAAGCCGATCGCCACGATGCGCGTTGGGTCGACCCGGTATTCTTGCGCATGCGTCTGCAGCCACTCCATCGCCAAGTCAAAGTCCTCCAGCGGATGGGGCCAATCCTTGTGCTGTCCCACAGAGTAGCGAAAAACAAAAGCGTTGTAGCCAAGCTTGTTGAAGTGCCTGGCGACCGGCGCACTCTCGGCTTCTTCACAGTTGTTGTATCCGCCTCCCGGTGCAATCAGAAATGTAAAAGCTTTCGGCCTTTTGACAGGATAGGCTGTGATCGTCACATCCCGAGCGGGATTCAAAACAGCAGGCTTCTCTCTCATACATGCACTCCCTGCTTCTCCAGAAGTCCAAGCAACTCAATCAGACGGAAGCCTTCCGGAAGATCTCCCATGCCATGACGAATCCATTCACTTACCAGACCAAAGAGTGCTCCGGCCAAAGCAGATCGTACATAGGCATCCCTCTCTTCACCGGTGCTTTCTTTTGTTACACAGTCATGAATATGATCCAGAAGGATATAGCGGACATTATTTTCAAAAATCAGTTGGATCAGATCAGCATTATTTCTGTATTCGTTCAGCAATGACGGCCAGAATTCCGAATAAAACTCATCGGCGGGTTTTTTGGAAAAAACCTCCCACCAGGCATCTGTACAACTATTTAAGTGCCTCACCAGAATATCAGCCATGGAATTGTAGTTTCGATAGTAGCTTACGCGGCTGACGCCTGCCTTGTCGCACAGCTCAGACACACTGATCTCCGAAAGCGGCTTCGTGCGCATCAGTTGTAGCAGAGCCTCCGTTAAGCTTTCCATGACCATGTCGTGCGCCTCATTTTTCCTCGCCATTTCTGTTACACCCCCAGCAGTTTTGTTACAGTTCGCTCTCAACGATTAAAAATCCCTTGTCATACAGCTATTAAAGTGTTACATTTGTCTCGGTAACAACTGTAACACTTACACAAAAGGCTGTCAAGGAGTTTTTATGAAGCTGAACGAGAACACCACGATCCGGGACCTATATCAGGATCAGGAGCTTCGCGCCATGAGAGGAAACCTCATTTCCTCCGTGAACGACCGGTGGATACAATCGTCCATGTCCTGCTCTCTTCGGCAGATCCATGAACAGCATCCCACCTGGGGACTGGACGATATGCTGTACGGTCTGCGCCGTTTGGAACGGGCGTCGCGCGCGGGGCATCCGCTGGTCTTTTCCATTTATGAAGAAAACGAGATCACCGCTTTTCCTGAAAAAGCGCAGGCACAAATGCTTTATCTTCCTCCCCTTGAGGATCAGACTGGAAGATATGCGCTTCTGCTTGCCGGGGGAGGCTTCGGAGCGGTCTGCACATTGCCGGAATCACTGCCCATGGCCGCGCGGCTCAATGAGCTCGGTTATTCCTGCTTTTGCCTGAACTACCGCACGGCCTCCGAGGAGAGCTTTATTCACGGCCTGCTGCCCAAGCCGCTGGAGGATATCGCGGCGGCTTTACGACTGATCCGTGAAAACGCGGAACGTTTTGGCCTCGATCGCGACCGTTATCTGCTGGGCGGCTTTTCCGCGGGTGGTTTTCTCGCCGCGCTGTGGGGCACGGCACATTTGGGCGCACGCGCCTACGGTTTGCCTCAACCGGAGCTTCTTCTGCTGGACTATCCGCTTGCTTCCACTCGAAATCTGCCCTCCGGTCCGCTTGCCGACTATATAAAAACCGGAATGTACGGCGCAGGGTATACGGAGGCAGAAGAAGACCGCTATGCTGTTGATCGCCATATCGACAGCGCCTATCCTCCGGTCTATCTCGCCGCCGCGCGGGATGACGACACCGTTCCACCAAAGGATCAGGACGATCTGAGAGCCGCATTGAAAAATGCGGACATTGCTCACCGCTTTGAGATCGCCGAACACGGGGGACACGGCTTCGGCCTCGGATCCGATACGGCGCTTGCCGGCTGGGTCGACCGTGCGCTGGCATGGATGGAGGAGCGCTATGGAGCGTGACAACAATCTTTTTTATGACTGTTCCTCTCTGAGAGAAACGCCGGGGATCCGGCAGCGCGCCGAAACAGGATGGCTGCAGATTGCTTTGGATGATCCTGATATCCGTGTCGTGTCGGTCGTGATAAACGACAGCGGGATTTACAAAAAAACGATTGGAAATATCACCGGGCTGCCGCCTTTTGTTGATGTTCGCCTTCGTCACCGGACAGCCGTCCACGAGGAGAACATCATCGTTTGGATCCCACTGGCCTGGAATGATCGCTTTGTGGGAACAGGAGGCGGCGGGACAGGCACCGGAGGAGAGCAGTACATCACACGTCCCGACAATACCAGCCGTGGCCAGACGCTGCCGAAGGCTCTGCTCAACGGCTTCGCCTGCGCCAGCACGGACGCAGGAAACGGGAAAAGGCAGTGGGCCGTGGAGCATGGTGTCTTCGACTGGGAGCGCTATGAAAACTGGCGCAGCCGCTCCACCCATGAAATGAGCCTCATTGGCAGACGTGTTGCGGAGCTCCTGCATGATCGCCCCGTGAAATACAGCTATTTTCACGGAGGGAGCGGAGGAGGACGTCAGGCGCTGGTGGAGGTTCAGGAATGGCCCGAAGACTACGACGGTGTCTGGGCAAGCTGCCCGGCCATCCACTGGCCGAAGTTTCTCGTGGAAAGCTACTGGCCGCTGGCCGTGATGAATGATTTGAAGCACACGCTGACGGCAAAAAAGCTGCTGCAGGCAACAAAGGCTGTTCATGACTGCGCGGGCGGCGAAGACGCTTATTACCGGCTGCAGGAGCGCGTGAGCTTTGATCCTTTCCGTCTGGTTGGTCAGGATGGATTCACAGAGAAGGACGCGCAGGTGGTTCAAGCACTCTGGGAGGGGCCTCGGCGGGCAAACGGAGACTTTCTCTGGTACGGCTTTCGCCCCGGAGTTCCCTTTTGGAATGTTGGTATCCCCATCGGCGCTTTCTACTATCAATTGTTCACCGGAAGACCCAGGCCCTTTTTCCTCAGCCGGCACCATCTGTGCTGGGTGACGGAGGATGAGCACTTCCGCGGCTACTACATGAGCCGTTCGGATTTTGAGCGGCTGTTTGACCGAAGTGTGGAGAAGTTCGCTTCTTCCATGGCAGATCAGGCGGATCTCTCCGCTTTTCGTGAACGGGGTGGGAAACTGCTGATCGATCACGGTACCGCCGATCCGCTGATCCCTGTGGATGGAACGCTGGATTATTGGCAGCGTGTAAGGGATAAAGACGCATTCCTGCGGCTTTATATCACAGCCGGCGACGGGCATGGCGACTGCCGCTGGCATGGACCCGGTCTTACCGAATGCACCGGCATGCGCGCCTTGTTGGATTGGGTGGAACGAGGATCGGCGCCTGAGATGCTGCCCACGTTGAGAGTAAATAGAAAAGGCGAGATTCTGGAGCAAGGCTCCGCAGAAACATATCGAGGGAGGAACTGACATGAAACCCAAAGAAAGAAAAGTAATTTCGCATGAGGGCTGGAAAACCACCCGTTCGGAGCGAATCAATTACTATATCGGTGATCTTGGGCGAACGCTGGAAGGCTATATCGTCACAGCGTTCATGACGCTGTTCCTGCTGTTCCAGGGAATCAGTCTGCTCAAGATCTCAGCCGCCATCCTGGTGGTCAAGGTCATTGACGCCTGCGACGACGTGATCTTCGGCTTCCTCATCGACAAGCTGAACATCAAGAACAGCAAGCTGCTGGGGAAGCTGGCCGGCGAAGGAAAATATCTGCCCTGGTACCGGGCCACTTTCTTCCTTTTCCCGATCTTCACAGTGGTTTTCTTCCTGATGCCGCAAGGCGCGCCGGAGGCTGTAAAGCTGGTATGGTTCACGGTGACCTATTTGCTCTACGACTTTTCCTATACGCTCGTGGAGGTCCCGATGAACTCCATGATCGTCTCGCTGACGGATAACGTCCCGGAGCGTGACCGTATCCTGCAGATCAAGGGCATCCTCGGCGGGATCTTTACGGTGCTTGCCGGTATTATCTGGATGTTCCTCATCAGCGAACATGTAGGCGTATCCATGCGCATGGTTGCCATTGTTTCCTCCGTCGTCTTTTTCTTCATGATGCTGCCCCTGGCTACCAAGGTCAAGGAGCACAACGTGGAGCTGAAGAACACAGAGGACGAGAACGCCGCCGAGCACTACACCTTCAGGGACATGATCGAGTGCGTCAAGACCAACAAGTATATGGCGATCATCCTTCTCAGCACCTTTATTTACGGTGCGCTCCAGACCGGCGCTTCTCTCGGCACCTACGCCTCCTATTACCTCTACGGCGATTCGATGATTCTGGTCATCCCGATCGCCATCGCCTTTATCCCTCAGACCATCGCCCAGCTGAATACCGACCGTTTCTGCGAGAAATGGGGTAAAAAGAGAGTGTTCATGGTCTGCGGTCTCGCCGGCGCTCTGATCTATTCCATGATTTATTTCGCCGGATACCACAACTTCGTGCTTATCACGATCCTGCTGGTTCTGCAGGCCGCGCCGGGAAATGTGGCGAACATCGCCAAAACCTTCATGACGCCGGATACCATCGAATATACCCGCTACAAGACGGGCAAGGACTGCTCCGGCATCTTCTTCTCCCTCAACGCTTTCCTCAACAAGCTGACCACCAGCGTCGCCTCCTCTTTGGGTATCTTCATTCTCGGCCTGTCCGAATGGATCCCCGTGGAGGCCGAGAGCTTTGAAGAGTTGGCACAGCTCAATGTCGTGCAGCCGCAGAGCGCGCTGGATACGCTTTGGACGGTATTCATGATGATTCCCGCCATCGGTACGATCCTCGGCATCGTGGTCATTGCTTTCTACAAGCTGCGGGACAGCGACGTCAAGCTGATGGCCAAGTGCAATGCCGGCGAGATCAGCCGAGCTGAGTGCGAAGCGCAGCTCAGCCGAAAATATTAAGGAGATTTGCCATGTATATATTCGATTTGATGACCAACAAAATGGTCGCGCCGGTTATCGATACGCCTCCGTATTTCTCATGGAAGATCTCCAGCGAGCTCAAAAACGTCCTTCAGAAGAGCTATCGGCTTCGGGTTTTTCAAAACGACCGGCTCATATGGGACTCCGGGGAGGTCTTTTCCC
>CAMKAP010000070.1 GCA_946410505.1 uncultured Clostridia bacterium | reverse complement strand
TTGGGGAAATACGAGATTTCCGAAGTGACCGCGCCCTACGGCATGGTGCTGAATACCGAAGTCCGCACCGTGGAACTTATCTATGCCGGACAGGAGATCGAGATCACCGAAACCGCCGCCAGCTTCAACAACGAGCGTCAGAAAGCCGCCGTCACGCTGAACAAGGTGCTGATTGCCGACCAGCAGTTTGGCATCGGCATGAGCGGCGAGATCAGCGCCGTCACCTTTGGCCTCTATGCCGCACAGGAGTTGACCGCCGCCGATGGCAGCACCATCCCCGTGGACGGCATCATGGAGATCGTTTCCGTTGACAGCAACGGTTATGCCGCCATCAAGACCGACCTGCCGCTGGGCAGCTACTATCTGAAAGAGCTGTCCACGGATGAACACTATATCCTGCCCGACACCAAGTATCCCATCAGCTTCGATTACGCCGGACAAGATACTGCGCTGGTGGAAATCAAGGTCAATGAGGGTAAGCGCATGGAAAACCGTCTGATGTACGGTGAAGTCCACGGGTTGAAAAAGGACGATGCAGGCGCGCCGCTGGCCGGGGCAGTCATCGGACTGTTCAAGCCAGAAACAATCGAGTTTACCACCGGCACCGCCATTTTGACCGCCACCTCCGCCGAGGACGGCGGCTTTTCTTTTGCAAAAGTCCCCTATGGAAACTGGATCGTGCATGAGATTTCTGCGCCCACCGGCTACGTCCTCTCCGACAAGACCTTTGAGGTCAACGTGGATAAGGACGGCGCTGTGATCGAACTGGAGCTGGAAAACACGCTGATCCGAGGCACGGTGCAGCTTACCAAGGTGGATCGGGACTACCCCGAAAACAAGCTGACCGGGGCTGTGTTTGAACTCTACCGCGACAGCAACGGCAACATGGAGCTGGATAAGGACGATGAAAAGCTCGGAACGTTGCCGGAGGTGAGCGTGGGCGTCTATGAGCAGGGCGATCTCACCTATGGCGTCTACTTCACGCGCGAGACGAAAGCACCGGCAGGCTTTGTCCTGGATGAAAACGCCTACTACTTTGAGATCGTGGAGCATGGCAAGACCGTGATCGTGGAGAACGAGGCCGGGAAAGGTTGCTTTATCAACGACCCGCAGACCGGCGCTCTCAAAATCTTCAAGACATCCTCGGACAACAAGATCGAGGGCTTTTCTTTCCGTGTCTCCGGGCCGAATGGCTATGAAAAGGTGTTCACCACGGACAAGCGGGGCGAAATCTTCATTGAGGGGCTTCGCTGCGGTGATTACCGCGTGTCCGAGGTGTCCGACAACGCCTCCGCCGCCTATGTGCTGCCCGTGGATAAGATCGTCACGATCAGCACCGACGCGGAGGTCAAAATTGAAATGCACAACGAGCTGCGCGACACGCCCAAGACCGGCGATGACCGCAATCCCGTCCTTTGGTATTCGCTGACGGGCGTGGGCTTTGCCGGGGCTGCTGTCTGCAGCTTCTTTGCATGTAAGAAAAAACGGAAGGAGAAAAAGTAATGGAACCGAAAACGATCATTTCCATTGCGCTGGCTGTGTTTATCCTCGGCGGCCTGGTGTTCCTGCACATCCGGGCGAGCAAGCGCAAGTAAGCCCCTGGGGCGGCTGAAAGGCCGCCCTTTTACATACCGAGAAAGGAGTGTATGCAAATATGAAGCGTGAACGCTTTGAAAAACGCCTGTTCCGCATCTTTGAGGAGGCCGGTTTTTCGCCCATCCAGATACTCACGGTGACGCCGGAGGAAATGGTAGATATACCGGGGATCACGGTGCCGAATATTCGCGCCGTCCTCTGTGTGCAGAACAAGGTACTGTCCGAAAAGAACACCGTCCGTAGCGGGAAAGCTGTGGCCGCGCTGCTGCGGGAGGTAGAGAAGGAGGCGCGCTGATATGAGTCAAAGAACGAATGCCGGGTATATCATCACGGACTCTATCCATGTCGGAGATACCGAATTTGTCCTTGGCGTCAGCCAGCATATTCCCAATGATTTTGTCACCTGGAGATGTTCCAATGGCAACTATTACTGGGGACATTACCACGGCAACCTGTTCAGTGCTCAGAAAGATTTAGTGGAGCGCGCGGCAGAAAGAGTCGCAGAGATCCAGGACGTGTTGGATGCGAAGAAAGTGATGGAACCAGGCTACTCCCCCTGGGGGAAAGTTCAGAGCTGCCACACGCTTTGCGACGGCGTTTTCTCTGTCAGCACGGAAAGCCACGGCGGCATCATGGTGCATCAAATCGTCGCAGGCACTGTTCTTTCCGGCGCCGCTATAAAATGCGGCTTTACCGACGGCAGCTATCTCTGCTTTGAGGAAGACTGTGACGCGCAGGTGGTTCTCCGGGAGCTGATGGACAGGAAGCTGTATCAGGCCCCTGTCAACGAGCATTACCCTCCGGGCAAATATGAAAGCGTGATCGACGCAAGTGTTCAGAGAAATCACCCGGAATACTGGGCTTTCCGGAAGCGGCATCTTTTACCTGCCCTCCAGAATAACCACAAAAAATCTAACAAGGAGCGTGAACGATAATGGAACTTACTATCAGACCTATGACGCCGCAGGAGCGGATGTACAGCTATTCCCAGAGCACTCAGATTGAGGGGCAGGCCGGATGCATCGGGCATCTTCGCGGCGATCTGGACGGCGACGGAGAGGCCTTCCTTTCCTCATGGACAGGTCACCGGGACGATCTAAAAACGCAGGATTTCAAAGACGAATTCGATGATGTCATCAATGCCCTGCGTTTTGACGATCAGTATGGCAGTATCTTAAAGAATCGCCGCTGCCTGACCAAGTTCTGCTTTAGCCATCCGGAAAGCAATTATGGAAATGATCGGGAATTTGGCTTCCGGGCGGATACCCCCTCCTATACCTTCATGCTCCGGCTCAACCCCAACAAGGGCGAGTATAACCTGTACTGCTACTGCTTCAAGCGGGATTGGCTGGATCGGCACATGACCCATGCCGCGCGGGGCATCCGCTTCATCACCCCGGACTACAACGAGAAGTTCCGCATCGACGACGGCGACAGCATCCGCATGATGCACGAGGGGCAGGCAGCCCGCGATTATGTATGCAGGTATATTGACGACTATCATGTGGAGATCGGAGATAATCTCTATCATATCTGCGAATTTGCCGAAAGAATGAAAATGACGGGAGCCACCATCATTCCTATCCGATCCTCTCTCCCTGAGCAGTGCTTCTCCGTGCTGCAATCTACCGGCAGCGTCATCGCATTGCAGCGCGGGAAGGACGGGTATTTCGTCACTGACGATGACTGCACCCCGGAGAGCGCCCGGAGGGTCGCCGATCTTCTCAATCGAAAGCTGGGCGTCAGCAAGCAACAGGAAGCGGCCATGTCCGCGGGCTCCATGTTCGGCTGGGACATCCCCGCCGCAGACCCGAAGAACTACGATGCCGAGGGCAGAGCCATCAAGCCGAGGCAAAAAGACAGAGGCGACGCACGGTAAAACCAAAAGATAGGAGGCAACGCCGATGGCGACGAAATATGAGCTTATCACGGAGCTATACAAGCGCACCCAAAAGAATGTGGCGGAGCCGCAGGAGTGGCAGCGTTTTCTGACTACGGCCTGCCGCAACTTCCGGCTCTCCTTTGATGAGCAGCTTTTACTCTATGCCCAGCGCCCGGACGCCACCGCCGTTCTGGAGATCGACAAATGGAATCGAGAGTTTGGGCGCTGGGTCAACCGAGGTGCGACGGGCATCGCCGTGTTTGACGGCAATACCACTGGTCGCGCACGGCTGAAATATTACTTTGATGTATCCGACACCCACCCCGGGCGCTTCTCCCGCCGAGTTCCCATTTGGACAATGCGCCGGGAATATGAGCAAGAGGTCACGGAGGCTCTGGAAAACAGCTTCGGTGAACTGGAAAACAAATACTCCCTTGCCTCTGTGCTGATCTCTGCTGCGAAAAACGCCGTGGAGGACAATATGCAGGACTACCTTCAAGAGCTGCATTACTATAAAGAAAACAGCTTTTTGGAGGAGCTGGACGATCTGAATATCGAGGTGCAGTATCGGAATGCCCTGCAAAACAGCGTGGCATATATGCTTCTCGCCCGTTGCGGTATTGACCCGTCCGATTACTTTACGGACGATGATTTCCGGGGCGTTGTGGATTTCAACACGCCGCAGACCCTCAATGCGCTGGGCGTAGCCACCGGGGACATCGCGCAGATGTGTCTCACGGAAATCTCCCGCACCGTCGCGGCCATAGAGCGCCAGCCGAAAAAACAAAATCGCACATTTGCGGATGTACCCAAAGACGAGTATCCTGTTCCCACAAGGAAAAACGAGTCAGAAAGGAGCCACAAGCATGAACGAGCTGACATACACGATGCAGGGCGATTACCGTCTGCCCAACCTGCTGCCCCCGCAGGAGCCGGAGGTGACGCTTGGGAAATACGGCCTTATGCGGCGCCGGTATCTGCGGCAGCACCGCAGAGTGACCTATACCAACCTCTTGACCAGCGGGAAGCTGACGGAGCATCTTCTGGAGATCGAGCGGACGGCGCGCTCCCGGATGGAGCAGATCACGGCGCAGATGGCGAGAGCCGAGGGCGTGACGGAGGAACTGAAAGCCCACGATCAGATGAAATGGGTGGGGATGATGAACGGCATCCGGCAGGCAGCGGAGGAAACGGTGCTGACGGAGCTGATCTACAGCTAACTTCTGATGATCTGGCCGCGACGCAGATTGCAGGAGAACAGCGTGAGAACGCAGGAGGCGATGTGCGTCCTGCGTTTTTGAATGAGCGGCTGATCAATGCCATCCTCTCTAACCCGGAGGACGATCTGATCTATAAGAAACAGCAGATCGAAATGTACTTTGCCGCCCATCCCAATGTGACCGAGCGCGCGGAGTATCTGAAATCCGCCTATCAAGACCGCTATACGGAGCTTCTTGTAGGCAGCGACCGCACCCGCGTGGGCTACAAGCCGCAGGAGGACGGCCTGCTTATGTGGGAGGGTGCGTATCTCTCCCGCACCAGCGAGAGCGTCTTTTCGTGGCAGCTTGTGGTGGAGCTGACCGCGCAGGTCATTGAGCGCGGTGAATACCATATCAACAGGGACATCAAAGGGCTGAAATCCCAAGAGAGCCAGCAGATGTCCCTTTTTGATATGACCATGCCCACAGCAGAGCCGGTCACATCACCTGCCGAGCCGGTATCTTACGTTATCCGCTACTCCCAACAGGTCATTGACGAGGCGCTGTGCATCGGGGCAAATGACCGCAACAGCCGTCTGATCGTCTGCGCCTACTTTATGAAAGACAAGCCGCTGGAGGAAAACGCCCGTTTCCTTATGCGTCACTATGGCACCAACGGGGCAGGCTTCTATCTGAACGACCGGCAATACGCTATTTGGTACAGCGGCGAGGGTATCCGTCTGTCCTCCGGCGAAAGTGCCCAAGGCGGGACGGCCATGCTGATCTCCTGGACGGACGCCGCAAAACGCATCCGGGAGCTTCTGGATATGGGGCGGTATATGCCGCAGGCCGAACTTGACCGTGTGCAGAATTATGAGTATCAGCAGGTCGCGGAAAGCCTTTGGTATCTCCGGCAGGATTTTGACGATGGAGCAAGAGAGCAGGCTTTACTGCCTACCGTAAACGGCGTCTATATGTCACACGGCGGCTTCCCAGAAAACACAGCGCAGATCGCAGAGCTGTTAAAACAGCCCGACAGTCTGCAAACTCTTGTGGATGAGCTCGGCACGTTCCTTTCCGCTTATGAAGCAGACCGGGACATTTTGCGTTTTCATTTTCACCGTCCAAGAGAGGTTTTGCAGCGTCTTGTAGATTTACAGCGAGAGCCGGTAATCTTCACCGCTGCCGAAAGCTACGAGTCACAGCGCAGGCAGTTTATTACCATGGATGAAATCGACAAGCTCCTGCGCAGCGGCAGCACCCATTACAGACTCGGCGTTTACTCCTACTATCTGGAGCATCCCGACATAAAGGAACGGGCGAAGTATTTACAGAGCTATCACGGTGACAGCGGTTCCTATGGAGGCAACGATAATACCAGTTACGGCAGCAAGGGCTTGTCCTTCAGTCACGGCGACATCATGGCCCCTTATGCCAAACTGGACTGGAGCTGGACAAAGGCGGCCAGACGCATAGAGACCTTGATCCATAATGGCAGCTTTCTATCCGACGAGGATCGTGCTGCCATGCCGGAGTATGAACGGCGTCAGCTTGCAATCATCATTCAAGGGGCTTTTTTCGATCTGCCGGACAGTCAGCCGATTCCGTTCAGCCATAATCCCATCGCGGATTACTGGAAAAATGTCGAGGAGATCCAAGGCCAACTCACAGATCCGGCAAAGGTGGAGGAAATCTATCAGATGCTGGTGTCCGTGGCCGATGGGACAAAGCCGGAGGATCGGTATTATACCAGCCGACAGGAAGCTCTTGCCGCTATGCTCTCCTATCGGGAGGGAACATATAGCCTCTTTGGAGAGAAACGAGAGCCGAGACAGATTGCGCCCGCGCCGTTGGAAACCAAGCTGGAGGCAGAACAAGCTGCCGAAGAAGAGCCTTCTCCGTTTATCCAGCACTTCTATGTGATCCCGGATTTGAAGGTAGCCGGGCAGCTTGAGGTGCAGACTTATAGCTCTTTCGAGGAAGCCTTCGCCGCCTATACCGCGCTGCCGAAAGATAAGCCGAAAGCCCTCGGCGTCCAGAATACAATGCCGCTCCCTGGCAGTCTGGACTTTATCCAGTGCAGGGATGGTGTGGATACGCTGGTCGAGGACTATCTGACCACCAAAGGCTGGGACAACCCGGAGATTTCCCAGCTTGTGGATGTCATTCGCCAGCGGATTGACCAGCTTGCTTCAGAGCAGGAACAGCCAGCCGCCGCACCTTCAGATCGCATTGACGAGATGCTCCGGCAGGCCATGCTTGCCGCAGAGATGTCCGAGCAGACCGGACAGAATGTGTATGCCTTTGAGGAGGGCAGCTTGCAGCCGGTCAATGCACCGACGCCAACGCCCGCTGAGGAGCAACCCGTCACCCTCGCGCCGCCGAAGCAGCATCGGGAGCGCGTGGAGTTTTCCGTGCTGCACCCGGAGATACCCGCCGAAAAAAGACTCGACTTCCACATTACCGACCGGTCGCTGGGCTATGGCACTCCCACCGAGAAATACAATGCCAATGTTGAGGCGATCCGTACGCTGAAAAAGATCGAAGCGGAGAGGCGGCTTGCCACCCCGGAGGAACAGGCCGTACTATCTTGCTATGTGGGCTGGGGCGGTCTGGCCGATTGCTTTGATGAGCGCAGCAGCCACTATGAAGAACTGAAATCCCTACTTGACGTGGACGAATACGCCGCTGCCAGAGCCAGTACGCTGACGGCCTTTTACACTTCTCCTGTTATTATCGAGGCCGTGTATAGCGCCCTCTCTCAGATGGGCTTCCAAACCGGGAACATTCTGGAGCCTGCCTGCGGCGTCGGTAACTTTATCGGGATGCTGCCGGACAGCATGGCCGAAAGCCGCGCCTACGGCGTGGAGATCGACAGCATTTCCGGGCGCATCGCTCAGCAGCTCTATCAGAACAGCAGGATCGCCGTGCAGGGCTTTGAAAAGGTGCAAATGCCAGACAGCTTCTTTGATGTGGCCGTGGGCAACGTGCCGTTTGGGGATTTCAAGGTGCTGGACAAGCAGTACGACAAATACCATTGGCTGATCCACGACTACTTTTTCGGCAAGACCTTGGACAAGTTGCGTCCGGGCGGCATTGTGGCCTTTATCACCAGCAAAGGCACGATGGACAAGGAAAACTCCGCTGTCCGCAAATATCTTGCCCAGCGCGCCGATCTGATCGGCGCGATCCGTCTCCCGGACAACGCCTTCAAACGCAACGCCGGTACGGAAGTCACCAGCGACATCATATTCCTGCAAAAGCGTGACCGTATGACGGATATTGAGCCGGATTGGGTGCATCTGGATACCGATGAAAACGGCATCCGCATGAACAGCTATTTTGTGCAGCACCCGGATATGGTGCTGGGCAATATGGTCATGGAAAGCACCCGCTTTGGCATGGACAGCGCCTGCAAAGCCGAGGACGGTGCCGACTTGTCCGAGCAGCTCCGGGACGCGATCAGCAATCTTCATGCCGAGATCGCCGCCTATGAGGTGGACGAGCTCACGGATGAGGAGGAAGATCGCTCTATTCCCGCTGACCCCGCCGTGCGGAATTTCAGCTATACCATTTCTGACGGCACGGTTTATTACCGTGAAAACTCTCGGATGTACCCTGTGGAGTTGTCCGTCACCGCCCAAAACCGCATCCGTGGCATGATCGCCATACGCGATAGTGTCCGCAGGCTCATTGAGCTTCAGACCGAGGACTACCCGGACGAGGATATAAAGGCGGAGCAGGCCAAGCTAAACCGGCTCTATGACGAGTACACCAAGAAATACGGTATCTTGAACAGCCGGGGCAATAACCTTGCCTTTGGCGAAGATGCCAGCTATTGTCTGCTATGCTCTTTGGAGGTGCTGGACGAGGAGGGAAACTTTGAGCGCAAGGCGGATATGTTCACAAAGCGCACCATTCGTCCCCATGTGCCGGTGACGAGCGTAGACACCGCCAGCGAAGCCCTCGCCGTTTCCATCTCCGAGAAAGCCCGTGTGGATATGGCGTATATGTCCGAGCTGTCCGGCAAGACCGAGGGGGAACTGGAAGCAGACCTCGCGGGCGTGATCTTTCGGGATGTTCGCTGCGCCGAGACTGCCGGGGAAATCCCCGCAGCCCATGCTGACCTGTCCCGCTATCCCTTTGTGACGGCAGATGAATACCTGTCCGGGAACGTGCGCCGCAAGCTCCGCATGGCCAAGGCTTTGGCGGAGGTATTACCGGCTGAAAAGAAAGAGCAGATACAGCCGAACATCACCGCACTGGAGGCTGTGCAGCCTGTTGATCTCACCGCTGGCGAGATCGGCGTCCGCATCGGCGTCAACTGGATACCCACGGAAATCTACGAGCAATTCATGTATGAGATGTTCGGGACGCGGTATTATGGGCAGGACAGAATTCATATCCTCCGCTCTGCCGCCACCGGCGAGTGGAACATCACCAATAAGAACGCCGACAGCGGCAACATCAAGACCATCACCACCTACGGCACCAAGCGCATCAACGCTTATCATATTCTGGAGCAAACCCTAAACCAAAAAGATGTCCGTATCTTTGACTATGTGTACGATGAGTATGGGAACAAGAAGCCGGTTCTCAACAAAAAG
>CAMKAP010000069.1 GCA_946410505.1 uncultured Clostridia bacterium | reverse complement strand
GGCCAGGAAACCTTTCTTTCCGCGAGAGGAAAGAAAAGTTTCCTGAAATACGCAGACTCTCTTTTGCGAACAGCTGAGTAAAAAAATGATACCTTTTCCTTTTGGCTACAGTTCAAGGGATATGCCGCAGGGCATATCCCTTGCCGTTTGTATCAGCGTCTTTACTTGACAATGCTTCCGGGGAGCCACGCCCGGGTCACATAGGCGTCGCTCTCGGCGGTATTTTCATGCAGCTGCTCACAGAGGGCCTCGGCGTCCTCCCGGTTGTAGAAGGCGCCGGTCATGACCTCGTAGATGCGGGAGCACTCATACACAAAGGCGGGGTAACCCGCGGCGCTCATGCTGTCACGGTTGCGCTCGGCGCCGCTGAAGGAGGTGCCGGCGGAAAACTGGACCGTGTAGGCCAGCGTGTCGCCATTGGTCTCGCGATAGAAGGCACCGGTGGGCTTTTCCAGATCGGCCTTGATTTTGCCGGGGAGCCCGTCCCTCTCATAGATCTCGGTGAAGGCCGCGATCTCATCCTCGGGGACAGTCACGGTGGCGATGTAGGTGTCGGTTCGGTCGGTATTGCTCCAGATGCAGTCGCGGTATTTGAGCGCGTCGCAGATGTCGTGGAATTTGCCGCTGAGCACCTGGTAGCCGCTGCCGTTTTCCAGAATATAGGCGTCAAAGCCCTTTTCCTGCATCTTTGCCACGATGCCCTCGGCATAGGCGAGCTCCTTGCTGGCGGAGAGACTCACGGAGTAGACGCTGCTGCCCTCGGTGTCCTGCCAGGAGCTGGCCTTGCGGGGCTTGGGCGTGGAAGCCGGCGCGTCTGTGGCCGGGGACTTGGACGCGTCCTCCGCAGCTGCGCTCTCTTCCGCTTTCTCTTCAAAAGCGGAGGCCTCCTGGGGACCGGCCTCAAAGGCGTCCACCGCCTCGGCCGGCAGCCAGGCGCGGGCGGTGACCGTGCTTACATCCGCCAGGGCTTCACCCATCGCGTCTTTGGCCGCACGTGCGTCCGCCACGTCGCGGTATTTGCCGCAGAGGACGCTCACGGCCCCGTTGTTGTCATAGACATAGGCGTCATAACCGGCCTGCACCAGCCGGTCGCGCAGGGCTTCCGCACTCTCGTCGGGACCGCCCTTTACGCACACGGCAAAAATCTTTTCCTGGCTGTCGTCCCGCACATAGCTCTGTCCGGGGGCAAAGCCCGGATCGGCAAAGGCCGTGGCGCCGAGGCCGGCCGTCAGCGCAAGTGCCAGCGCAAGCGCCAGCAAACGCAGAGAAAAACGTTTCATATTTACCTCCCGCCCGCCAAACGCGGGTGTATTGCAATTGATACCAAAGATTATATCATATTTTCCGACGAGCGAAAGACCTTTTATGAATTTTTCAGAATTGGCTTCCGAGCTGAACTGCCGGGAGAGTGCTTGCTTCTTGCAAATGTGCCGCCGCGATGTTATACTGAAAAATACTCCATAGAAATTGGGGGCCGAATCATGAAGGCTTGGCATGTGATCAGAAAAATACTGGCCCTGCTGTTCGTGGGTGTTCTCGTCCTGTGCAGCGGGTCCCTGTTTATGCAGCGCGGAAACGCGGGCGCCCAGGCGGCCACACCGCCGGCAGTGACAGACGCGGCCGACACGGCACCGAAAGCGGAGACTGACGCAGCGCTCTCTGCTTCAGCGCCGGAAGACGAGCCCGCCGCCCCGGCGGAGGAAACGGCGGAGGAAACGGCGGAGGCGACGCCTGCGCCCCCGGTCATGGTCAGCGTCCTGGGGACGGAATACGCTTCCGACACCGCCGAGCTGGACCTCTCCGGCCACAGCCGGGAGGAGATCCTCTCCGCCGCCCAGAGCCTGGGGCAGTTTACCGCCCTGGACCGGATCGTTCTCGGCAGCGAGGGGAGCGGCCTGAACTGGGAGGATATTGCCGCGGTGCACAGCGCCGCGCCCGGCGCCGCGCTGGACTACGCCTTTACACTCTACGGCACGGAGCAGAACCTGGCCAATGAGACGGTGAATCTGAGCCATGTGCCCGTGGGCGACCGGGGCGAGGCCGTCAAGGCGGTGCTGCCCTACATGACTCGCTGCAGCTATCTGGATATGGACAGCTGCGGCGTCGGCCACGAGGATATGTATGCCATCCGGCAGGCGTTTCCGGACGTTAATGTGGTCTGGCGCGTAAACTTCAAGGGCTACAGCGTGCGCACCGACGTCGAGCGCATCCTGGCCTCCCGGCCCTCCGTGGCCGGCGAGCTGCACGATGAGGACGTGACCGTCCTCAAATACTGCGACGGCTGCAAGTATCTGGATCTTGGCCACAACGAAAGCCTGACCAACATCGAATTTGTACGCGGGATGCCCAATCTGGAGGTTGCGATCATCGCCATGAACCCCATCCGCGACCTGAGCCCCATTGCGGAGTGCAAGCATCTGGAGTATCTGGAGACGCAGACCACCAGCGTCACCGATCTGAGTCCCCTTTCGGAGCTCAAGGAGCTGCGGCACCTGAATATCTGCAAGCTGCCCGGGCTCACGGATATTTCCCCGCTCTTCAACCTTCCCGATCTGATGCGCCTCTGGATCGGCAGCATCACGCCGATCCCCGCCGAGCAGGTGGAACAGATGCGGCAGATCGCCCCCGCCTGCGAGATCGACACCCAGGTGGTCGATCCCACCACCGGCAACTGGCGTATCACCGGCTACATCAAGGTGAGCCTGCCCCTCTATTCGGATGTGGACTTCGACCAGGAGGTCTTCCACCCCCGCTACTACCTGCTGCAGGAGCAGTTCGGCTACAGGGACGAGGACTTTGCCTTCGCCCGGAACGACCCTCTCTTCTGAGCGGGATGCGGCCACGGTATCCATAAGAATTCGGAGATTTCTATTCATGCGGAAAAAAATTGTATTGGTATGCCTGCTGGCGCTGGCGCTGGCCCTCACGGCCTGCGGCGCGCCGCAGCCTGCGGCGCCCGTTGTGATCGGCAGCGAAGAATATGACCCCAGAGCCACGACGGAGCTTTCTGCCGTCGTCACGGAGGAGACCCTCCCCCTGCTCGACGAGCTTTTCAATCTGCGTTCGGCGGATCTGAGCGGCAGCGAGTGCCTCGGTGCGATCATGGACTGGGCGCAGGCGCACCCCGATGTGGCCGTGCGCTACACGGTGCCGGTCCGGGACGATCTGGTGGTCGGCAACGACACGGTCGCGCTGGATCTCTCCGGCGTTCCCCGCGGGGAGCTGAACGAAGCGCTGATCATGCTGCCTTTCCTTCCCGCGCTGGAGGAACTGGAGCTGGGGCAGCTGAGCGACGGCTCTGCAGCCGTGCTGCTGCGGGAGCAGCTTCCGTCTCTGCGTGTGACCTATACCCCCACCTGGCGCGGAGTGCCTCTGGACCTGGAGGCGGAGAGCCTGGATTTGAGCGAAGTCTCGGCAGAGGACGCCGAGGCGCTTCTCAGCTGGATGCCGGAGATGACCGCCCTGAAGACAGTGGAGCTCGGCAGCGGCGACGCCGAGGCGCCCGCCGTGGCCTGGGAAACGCTCCGCGCCATGCAGGAGGCATGCCCTCAGGCGAGCTTTTCCTATGCTTTTACTCTCTACGGCAAGGACGTGACACTGCAGGACAGCGAACTGGACCTCAACCACATCCGCATCGAGGATCAGGGCGCCCTGGTCAAGGCCATCACGGCCTGCATGCCGGAGCTGAAGCTTCTGGATATGGACTTCTGCGGTGTGGACGATGAGTATATGGCCGAGATCCGTGACAGTCTCCCCAACACGGAGGTGGTCTGGCGCATCTGGTTTGGGACGGGCTACAGCGTGCGCACCGATGTGGAGCGCATCCTTGCCTCCAACCCCGGGATCGGCGGCGAGCTCTTCCCAGGCAATACCGGCCCCCTCAAGTACTGCACCAAGGTCAAGCATCTGGACCTGGGGCACAACTCCTATCTGGGGAACATCGACTTCTGCGCCTATATGCCGGATCTGGAGACGCTGATCATCGCCCTGTCTGACGTGAGCGACCTGCGCCCGCTGGCAAACTGCAAGCATCTGACCTATGCAGAGCTGCAGACCAGTGCCCTCAACGATCTGCGGCCGCTCTCGGAGCTGCATGAACTCAAATTCTTGAACATCGCCTACAACTTCAGCCTGAGCGACATCAGCCCCCTCTACGGACTGACGCAGCTGGAGCGCCTGTGGATCGGCTGCCTGGACCCGGTGCCGGCCGAGCAGGTGGCGAAGATGCAGGAGATGGCACCGGACTGCACCATCAACACCAAGGATCTGGACCCCACCCGCGAAGACTGGCGCTGGGACGGCTCCTATGAGGACGGCAGGCTGCGGCCGGCCGCCGCCTATGAGAAGCTCCGCGTGGACATGCAGTATGACAACGCCCCCTTCTCCTATGCCTACATTCGTTATGCCCCCCTGTACATGCCCCACGGGCAGGGCAACAATACCACGCCGCCCGAGTGGTTTCTGACGCAGGTCCCCATTCCCTACGATTTTTCAATGCCCAACTGAGCGTCCCGGGATAAGGGGCCGCCTCAAAACATTCTCAGTTTTGAGGCGGCTCCTTGTCCCTTTTTGCCGGTTTCGGAGCCGTTTTGTTTGCACCGGCACGGGTTTTCCTTGCAAGGTTCGCCTGTATCGGTATAATAATGGCAAGATTCCATTGCGCAGGAAGGAGGCGGGAACCTATGAGAAAGAACGCTTGCCGGGCCGCCGCCCGCCGCTGTCTGTCTGCGCTTCTCTGCCTTCTGACGGGTGTCGCCCTCTGCGGCTGCGCGGCCTCCGGCCCCGAGGAGCCGGTGCTGACGCCCTCGCCCTCTGTGCTCGCGCCGCTGCCGGAAAAGACGGGGCTGCGCATCGCTGTTGCATCCGATACCCACCTGGACCCGGACAATACGGACAAGAGCCTGGGGGTGGAGACGGTCTACAATATGGAGATCCTGGACGCCATGCTGTGGGACGTGCGGGAGCAGGGAGCGGAGCTGCTGCTCATCACGGGGGATCTCTGCAACAGCGGAAAAACGAACAAACACGCGGCGCTGGCGGAAAAGCTGCGCGCCGCCGAAGCAGAGGGGATCACGGCCTGCGTCCTGCCGGGAAACCACGATCTGGCCCCGCTACGGCAGACGGAGTTTGCCGAATACTACGGGGACTTCGGCTATGACGAGGCTTTCAGCCGGGACACGGCCTCTTTGAGCTACTGCATCCTCCGGGACGGGCTGATGATCCTGATGATGGACACCGGCGGCTATGCGGCAGGGGCCGTTGACCTGCCCGGCGCGGCAGCGCGGGACAACAACGAGGCCTTCCTCTCGGACACGACGCTCCGCTGGGCGGAGGAAATGCTGAAAAGGGCGGAGGCGGAGAATAAGCCGGTGATTGCCGCCGGGCATTACAATCTCCTGCCCGAGATCAGCCGCCAGCCGGGTTCCGGCTATTATATCGAAAACGGCGAACGCTTTGCGGCGCTGCTGCGCAAATACGACGTGCCGCTGTATCTGAGCGGGCACATGCATCTGCGCGCGGTGTATCAGGAGGGACGGCTCACCGAGCAGTTGACGGAATGCCTGATCGCCTATCCCACCGGCTACACGGTGCTGGACCTGGACGGGGACGCGCTGCATGTCACGCCCCGGCGGGTGGACGTGGCCGCCTGGGCGGCGGAGACGGGGCAGAGTGATCCCGTGCTGCTGGACTTTGCCTTCTGGCAGGAGAGGAGGCAGTACGACTATTGCCGCGTGACAGCGGAGGCCATGTCGGCGCGCAACCCGATCCCGGAGCGGGATCTGCGATATGCCTCCGATTTTTTCTATACCGTTATGCGCGCCTACTGGGACGGCAGCCTCTCCTCCCGGCGGGACGAGATCCGCATTCTTCCGGGCTATGAGCCCTTTTTCCGCTGTGCGGAGGGCTACAGCTACGGCTGGTGGCTGAAGGATCTGATCGAGACGGCTTCTCCGCTGCTGCCCGGCTATACGCTGAAAAGCTGAAAAAAACGGCTGAGAGATTTCTCTCAGCCGTTTTTTGTTGTAAGTCGTCCGGTTGTCAGCCTTCCAGATAGGCGGTCAGCAGCTCATAGGTGCTGCGCAGCCCGTCCACATGGGTCCGCTCATACCCGTGGGAATTGGCGGTGCCGGGGCCGATGGCAGCATGACGGATGTCGTAGCCCGCCAGCACGCTGCCGTCACAGTCTGTCCCGTAGTGGGGCGTGAAGACATCCATCACATAATCCGCCCCTGCCCGGATCGCCGCGTCCCGCAGCTCGTTGGTCAGACCCCAATGATATGGAAAGCGGGAGTCCTTGGCGAAGATGGAGACCTTGTGCTCGTCGGAGTTCTGCTCCGGGCCGGTGGGGGCAATATCCAGGGCGATCATATCCCGCACGTCTCCCGGCAGCCAGGCGGTGCCGTGGCCGATCTCCTCGTAGGCGGCAAAATAGGCGTAAACTTTGCGGGAGAGCACGGCTCCGCTGTCCCTGAGCGCCTTCATGACCGTCAGCAGCACCGCGACACAGGCCTTGTCGTCCACGAAACGGGATTTGACATAGCCGTTGGCCAGCCGAAAACGGGGCTCCAGGGCAATCATATCGCCGGTGTCGATGCCGAGGGCCTTTACGTCCTGTGCGCATGTTACATCTTCGTCCAGCACCACGCAGACGTTTTTCCGAAAATCGGGCGCGGTACTGCGCAGCTCTTCCTCTGTCACATGGACGGAGGCGGGCGTCCGGCAGACGGAGCCGGTGAAGACCCGGCCGCCGCGGCTGTAGATGCGGACGTTTTCGGTCACGCAGTAAAAGGGATACAGTCCGCCTACGGGACATACGTTCAGGGTTCCGTCCGCGTTCACGTGGCGCACCATCAGGCCGATGTCGTCCAGGTGGGCCGTGACACACAGAGCATTTCCCTCTCCGCCCATTTCGGCGATCACGCCGCCCTTGTGGGTGGCATGCCAGGAATAGCCCAGCTCGTCCAGCATCGTGCAGAGAAGCTGCTGCACCTGCTCGTACTGACCGGTCGTGCTGTCGACCGCCAGCAGGCGCTCAAAACTGCGCAGGCAATAGGTTTTATCAAAAGGGATCATGTCGGTTCTCCTTCTTTTTTGTTTCGGATCATTGCGCTCAGCCGAGGCCCAGAAGCAGGCCGAGCAGCCGGATCAGCAGCGCGCCGATCCAGGCGACGGCACACTGCCAGAACACCACGCCGACGGCCCAGCCCCGTCCCAGTTCCCGCCGAACGGCGGCGATGGCCGCCACGCAGGGCGTATAGAGCAGGCTGAACACCAGCAGCGACGCGGCGTTCAGCGGCGTCAGCGCGCCGGTGATGTCCCCGGGGAAGAGGATGCCCATGGTGCTGACGACGCTCTCCTTTGCGAGAAAGCCGGTGATGAGCGAGGTGGCGATGCGCCAGTCGCCCAGACCCAGGGGCTTGAGCAGGGGCGCGAGCAGCCCCGCGAGCAAGGCCAGGATGCTGTCATGGGAGTCCTGCACCAGGTTAAAGCGCAGATCAAAGCTCTGCAGCACCCAAACCACGATGGTGGCGATCAGGATGACGGAGAAGGCGCGCTGCAGAAAATCCTTGGCCTTGTCCCACAGAAGCTGCATCACGCTCCGGGGACTGGGCAGGCGGTAGTTGGGCAGCTCCATCACAAAGGGGACCGCCTCGCCCCGGAAGAGGGTGTTCTTGAAGAGCAGGGCGGCCAGAATACCGAACACGATGCCGAGGAGATAGAGCCCGGTCATCACCAGCCAGCCGGTTTTCGGGAAGAAGGCGGCGGTGAAAAAGGCGTAGATCGGCAGCTTTGCCGAGCAGCTCATGAAGGGCGTGAGCAGGATGGTCATCTTGCGGTCGCGCTCCGAGGGGAGAGTGCGGGTGGACATGACCGCGGGCACCGTGCAGCCGAAGCCGATCAGCATCGGCACGATGCTGCGGCCCGACAGGCCGATCCGGCGCAGGAGCTTGTCCATGAAGAAGGCCACCCGGGCGATGTAGCCGCTGTCCTCCAGCAGAGAGAGGAAGAAGAACATGGTCACGATGATGGGCAGGAAGCTCAGAACGCTGCCCACGCCTTCAAAGATGCCCTTGATGATAAGACCCTGCAGCGCGGGGTTCACGTTCGCCGCGGCCAGGGCCGCCGCCGTGAGATCGGTGAGAGCCCCGATCCCCGCGGCCAGCAGATCCTGCAGCCAGGCGCCGATCACCGCGAAGGTCAGGTAGAAGACCAGGGCCATGATGGCAACAAAGACGGGCAGGGCCGTGTACTTTCCGGTCAGCACCTCGTCGATGCGGCGGGAGCGCAGATGCTCCCGGCTCTCCCGGGGCTTGACCACGCACTGGGCGCAGACCTTGTTGATGAAGTCAAAGCGCATCTCCGCCACGGCCGCGCTGCGGTCGAGGCCGCGCTCGCTCTCCAGCTGCAGCATGATGTGCTCCAGCAGCTCTTTCTCGTTCTGGTCCAGCTGCAGCTGCTCCAGGATGCGGGTGTCGCCCTCCATGAGCTTGCCGGCGGCAAAGCGCACGGGCAGCCCCGCCCGCTTCGCGTGGTCCTCGATCAGGTGCACGGTGGCGTGCAGACAGCGGTGGACCGCGCCGCCGTGGTCCTCCTTGCCGCAGAAGTCCTGCCGCTGGGGCTTTTCCTGGTAGCGGGCGATGTGTATCGCGTGGCGCACCAGCTCGTCCACGCCCTGGTTCCTGACCGCCGAGATGGGCACCACCGGCACCCCCAGCAGCTCCTCCATGGCGTTCACATCCACGGAGCCGCCGTTGCCGGTGACCTCGTCCATCATGTTGAGAGCCACCACCAGAGGCGTCTCCATCTCCAGCAACTGCATGGTGAGATAGAGGTTGCGCTCGATGTTGCTGGCATCGACGATGTTGATGATCGCTTTGGGCTTTTCCCGCAGCACAAAATCCCGGCTCACCAGCTCTTCCCCGGAATAGGGGGACATGGAATAGATGCCGGGCAGATCCGTGATGAGGGTGTTGGGCTGGCCGCGGATCACGCCGTCCTTCCGGTCCACCGTGACGCCGGGGAAATTGCCCACGTGCTGGTTTGAACCGGTGAGCTGGTTGAAGAGCGTGGTTTTGCCGCTGTTCTGGTTGCCCACCAGCGCAAAGCTCAGCTGCGTGTCCTCCGGCAGAGGATCGCCGCTGCCCGGGGGATGGAATTTGCCCTCCTCGCCCAGCCCGGGGTGGGCGGACTCCCGGACGCGCTTTGCCGCCGGGGTGGGATCTGAGAGGCGCTCGATGGGCTCCACCGTTATTTTTTCCCCGTCGGCCAGGCGAAGTGTCAGCTCATAGCCGTGGATGCGAAGCTCCATGGGGTCGCCCATGGGGGCCAGCTTCACCACCGTGAGCTCTGCCCCGGGGATCACG
>CAMKAP010000068.1 GCA_946410505.1 uncultured Clostridia bacterium | reverse complement strand
CCCCTCGGCGGGCAGGCCGTTGGTGTTGACGAAGTGGGTGTTCACGCAGCCGAGCTGCGCGGCGCGCTGGTTCATCCGGTCCACAAAGGCGCTGACACTGCCGGAGAGATAGCTGCCGATCACATTGCAGGCCTCATTGGCCGAGCCCACCATCGCGCAGTATAGAAGCTCCCGCAGGCTCAGCTGCACGCCGGGGATGATGCCCGCGGTGCTGCTGTCCTCGCCGAGTCCCTCCCGGCAGTCGTTCTGAGCGGTGACCGTGTCGCTCAGAGACACGTCCCCCCGGTCCACGGCCTCCAGCGCCAGCAGCACGGTCATCACCTTGGTGAGACTTGCGGGGGCGCGCTGCTGCTCGGCGTTCATGGCGTAGAGAAAGCGGCCGGAGTCCAGATCCACCACCAGGGCGGCCTGCCCGTCCAGCGTCGGGGCGCCCAGCGCGGCGGCGGAGGGGGCGAAGAGCGTACAGAACAGGGAAATACAGAGAAGAAAGGAGAAAAGTCGGATTTTTTTCATTTTGCTCTCCCGTTTTTCGCGGAATGTGGTATAGTATAATTGTAGTTGTATGTGGTAAACGTGGTAGAGTCTATTATACGGTTTGCGGAAAAGAATTGCAACTTAAATATGGAGAGCGCCAATGAAAATCCTGGTTGTAGATGACGAGAAACTGCTGGTGAAAGGCATTAAATTCAATCTGGAAAACGAGGGCTACAGCGTGGACGCGGCCTACAACGGGGAGGATGCGGTCACCATGGCCCGCAGCGGCAATTACGATCTCATTATCCTGGATCTGATGATGCCCGGCAAGGACGGGCTGCAGAGCGCCCAGGAGATCCGCAGCTTTTCCACCGTACCCATCATCATGCTCACCGCCCGCAGCGAGCGCGCGGACCTGCTGATGGGCTTCGAGTCCGGCGCGGACGACTATGTGACCAAGCCCTTTGACATTCTGGAGCTCAAGGCCCGGGTGCGGGCCCTGCTGCGCCGTGCATCCATGACGGCCAGCGCCGTCAGCGAGAACGGGAGCGTTCTGCAGCGTGGGCACATCGCCGTGGACGAGGAGCGCCGCACCGCCTATCGGGCGGGGGAGGCTGTGGATCTGACCATGAAAGAGTTCGATCTGATCCTCTTCCTGATGAAAAATCCCGGCAAGGTCTACAGCCGCGAGGTGCTGCTGGACCTGGTCTGGGGCTATGAGTACCAGGGCGACACCCGCACAGTGGACGTGCATATCCGCCGCCTGCGCGAAAAGCTGGAGCTGGACCCCGCCAATCCCCGTTATATCATCACCAAGTGGGGCGTGGGGTACTTCTTCAACGAAAAGTGAGAGAATGCCATGCACAGCATACGATTTCGTTTTTTTGCCTTTCTCGCGGCGCTGCTGCTGATCCTGCTGCTGCTTCTGAATACCTATCCGCTCGTCTCCTCCCGGGACGCTGTCTATGAGGAAAAGCGCAGCTCCATGGCGGCGGCCGCCTCCGTGGTGGCCTCGTCCCTGTCCGGCCTGGACCATCTCACGCGCCAGAGTGTGGCCGAGGTGCTCACCTTTCTGGACATCAGCGGCTACAGCCGCATCCTGGTGGCCGACCGGGAGGGAACGGTGATCTATGACGACGGCGGACCCTCGGGCGGCACGGTCCAGATCGAGGACGTGCTGACCGCCCTGCACGACAGCAAGACCATCTTTCGCTCCCGCCTGAACGAGGCCGCCTTCTCCAGCAGCTATGCCGTACCCATGAGCGCCCAGGGCACCATCACGGGAGCAGTCTATCTCTGCGAGCATGACAGCGAGCGTGCCGAGATCATTTATGGTATCCAGAGCCGTATCCGTGTGCTGTCCTTCACCATCAGCATCGCGGCGCTCCTGCTCTCGGGCAGCTTCGTGCTGGCCCTGATGCGCCGCCTTCAGGACCTTGTGCGCTCCATGCGGGTGGTCGCCGGGGGAGACTACGCCTACCGCCACCCCGTCCGCGGGCAGGACGAGATCAGCGAGCTGGGGCAGGAGTTCAACCTGCTCACCGAGCGCCTGGAGACCACCGAGAAACAGCGCCGCCGCTTCGTCTCCGACGCATCCCACGAGCTCAAGACCCCGCTGGCCTCCATCCGCCTGCTGTCGGACAGCATCGTGCAGAACGACATGGACAGCGAGACCGTGCGGGAATTTGCCGCGGACATCGGCCATGAGGCCCAGCGCCTGCAGCGCACCACCGAGGATCTGCTGGACTTAAGCCGCATGGACGACGGGATCGGCTTTGTGCCCGAGCCCTCGGATGTGAGCCAGGCCGCCCAGGACGCGCTGGTGCTGCTGCGTCCTCTGGCCCAGGAGCACAGCGTTCGGCTCAGCGCCGCGCTGGACGACGGCTGCGTCGTCATGGGCAGCCCGGATGAGCTCGTCAAGATCATTTTTAACCTCACCGAGAACGCCATCAAGTATAACGTCCCCGAGGGGACGGTGGATCTTATCGTCCGCGGTACGCCGGAGACGGTGGAGATCGAGGTGGCGGACACCGGCATCGGCATCCCCGAGGCCGACCGGCTCAACATTTTTGACCGCTTCTACCGCGTGGACAAGGCCCGCTCCCGAGCCACCGGCGGCAACGGTCTCGGTTTAAGTATCGTACACGACGCGGTGCAGGCCCACGGTGGCAGCATCGCGGTCGGTCAGAATAAACCGCAGGGATCGAAGTTTATCGTGACGCTCCCGCGGGCAACAGAAGAGGAGACAGGCATATGAACAACATCGCAAGAATCCAGCAGCAGCTCGTCGAGAAGGATCTGGACGCGCTTTTGATCACCGACGAAAAGAACCAGCGCTACGCCGCGGGCTTCCCCATTACCGACGGCGCGGTGGTGGTCACCAGGGAGCGGGCCTATCTGATCACCGACTCCCGCTATATTGAGGCGGCCGAAAAGGCCGTGGACTCCTGTGTCACCGTGCAGCAGTTCGACGGGCAGCACCCGCTGATGGCGCGCATCAGCGCGGCGCTGAAGGAGAATAATGTCCGGCGCCTGGGCGGCGAGGAGCAGAAGCTCAGCTACGGCGCGTATCTTGCCTATCAGAAGCGCCTGGGGCTGGAGCTTACGCCCGCGCAGGAGATCCTGACGACGCTGCGCGCCTCCAAGAACGAGGAAGAGATCGCCTGCATGATCCGCGCCCAGCGCATCAGTGAGGCGGCCCTGGAGGAGACGCTGCAGATCATCCGCCCCGGCATGACCGAGAAGGAGGTGGCGGCGGAGCTGGTGTACCGCATGCTGCGCCACGGAAGCGAGGGCAACTCCTTCGATCCCATTGTCGTCACCGGTAAAAACACCTCCCTGCCCCACGGCGTCCCCGGTGACACGGTGATCCGCGAGGGCGATTTCGTCACCATGGACTTCGGCTCTCTCTCCGGCGGTTACTGCTCCGATATGACCCGCACCGTGGCGGTGGGCAGCGCCACCGAGGAGATGAAGAACATTTACCATATTGTGCTCGAAGCGCAGCTGGCCGGCATCGCCGCCGCCCGCGCCGGCATCCCCGGCAAGGTCATTGACGGCGCCGCCCGCAAGGTCATCGAGGACGCGGGCTACGGCCCCTATTTCGGCCACGGCTTCGGCCACAGCCTGGGCCTTGACATCCATGAGCCGCCCATGGCAGGCCCCCGGGGTGAGGCGCTGATGGCGGAAAACGATCTCTGCTCCGCCGAGCCCGGCATCTATCTGCCCGGGAAGTTCGGCGTGCGCATTGAGGACGTGATGATCCTGCGCGCCGACGGCGCCGAGGTCATCACCAAGGCCCCCAAGATGGAACTCATTATACTGTAAACCGTTCGCATAAGATGAAAGCGGTCCGGAAGGCCTGCAGTATGCTGTGCGCCCCCCATTCTTTCTTTTCTTCTTGAGAAAAGAAAGAACGCGCCGCGCCCGGTGTAAGAAAGAAAAGAGCGCCCACAAGGACGCCGTGCCTTCTGCGCTTCGCCGTTCGCGCGTGGCTTCGCTTCGCTCGCGGCGCTTCCCGGGGGAAGATCCGGACGCCGCCCAACTCGACTTCTATGAGGTGTTTATTCCATGCCCCCGGAACGGAGGGCACTTTACCTGAAAAACAAGGAGCTCGTCATGAAGACCAAATACACCGTGAAGCTCAAGACCATCGTGGAGGAGCACGGCCTGAGGCCGCTGCACCTGGCGAAAAACTATGAAAACGCGGTCGTCACCACGGCGGACGTGAACCGTCCCGCCATGCAGCTGACCGGTTTTTACAATTATTTCGATCCCAAGCGCATCCAGATCATCGGCCGTGTGGAGTCCACCTATCTGGACACGCTCAGCCGCCAGCAGCGCCTGGCCGCCTATGAGCGCTTCATGGCCTATGACATCTGCGCACTGGTGATCTGTCACGGCGTCAAGCCCTCCCGGGAGTGCCTGGAGATGGCGGAAAAGTACGACCGCTGCCTGTTTATCACCGATGAGGATACTTCGGAGTTCCAGGCCAACGTCATCAGCTCCCTGCGCAACCACCTGGCCCCGCGCCTGACCACCCACGGCGTGCTGGTGGAGATCTACGGCGAGGGCGTGCTTCTGTGCGGCGACAGCGGCATCGGCAAGAGCGAGACCGCGCTGGAGCTCATCAAACGCGGCCACCGCCTGGTGGCGGACGACGCGGTGGAGATCAAGCTTGTCAACCGCAACACCCTTCTCGGCACCGCCCCCTCCATCATCCGCTATTACATGGAGCTGCGCGGCATCGGCGTCATCAATGTCCGGCATATCTACGGCGTCGGCGCCGTCAAGCCGGAGAGCGGCATCGATCTGGTGGTGCGCATGGAGAACTGGGTCGAGGGCAAGGCCTACGACCGCCTTGGCCTGACCAGCGAGTATGAGGACATTCTGGGTGTGAAGCTCCCGCTGGTGACCATCCCGGTCACGCCGGGACGGAACCTGGCCGTCATTCTGGAGCTGGCCGCCATGAACAACCGCCAGAAAAAGATGGGCTTCAACGCCGCCGAGATGCTGGCCTCCGAGCACGACATGGCCATCGACCAGGGGCTGTTCTGACGGGGTCTTCGTCCGCTGCCGCTCAGCGTTCCTTCTGACCTGGACTGCGCCTCCGCCCTTTCCCGCGGCTCGCCTGGATAACACCGGGGGAGAGCCGCCTGCGGGAGAGAGGCACAGGTGGCGATTTGCACAGCATAGCGGCAGCGAACACTGAAACGCCTGGGGCATGCCAATCTTAAGATGGCGGCGAATATGGTTTTGACCGCAGGCTGCCATATGCTGCAAGACCGGCGCCCTTTTCTTTCTTCCACCGGGCGCGGCGCTGTCTTTCTTTTCGGCGCATCGAAAAGAAAGACAGGGGGGCGCATTCGCGCCTGACGAAGAAAGAACATATTCATTGAAACACCGGTTTTTACTTTTTGGGAAGGGAACCAATCAATATGGAAAATCTGGAAAACGCCATTTCTGAGATCAAAAAAGCGCTCCCGGGCATGAAGCTGCTGGAAAACGAGCCGCTTTCCGCCCACAGCTCCTTCCGCATCGGCGGCCCGGCCCGCGCCATCGCGGTGCCGGCGGATGTGACGAGCCTGTCGAAGATCTGCTGCATCCTCAAGGAGCACGAGCTGGCTCCCTTTATGCTGGGAAACGGCAGCAACATCCTCTTCCCGGACGAGGGGCTGGCGGAGCTTTTTATCGTGAGCACCGAAAAACTGCAGAACCTGTTTCTCCTGCCCGACGGGGCCATCTATGCCGAGGCGGGCGTGTCCCTGGCGCGGCTTGCGGGCTTTGCCCAGCAGAACGGCCTGAAGGGCCTGGAGTTTGCCTCCGGCATCCCCGGGACCGTGGGCGGCGGCCTGCGCATGAACGCGGGCGCCTACGGGGGCGAGCTCAAGGATGTGGTGGAAAGCGTGGTCACCTACTATCTGCCCGAGCAGGCGCTCTATGAGCTGACCAACGAGCAGTGCGATTTTGCCTACCGCAACAGCCGCTTTCAGCGGATCGGCGGCTTCGTGCTGGTGAGCGCCGTGTTCCGCCTGGAGCAGGGCGACGGGGAGGAGATCGCTGCGAAGATGCGCGAGCTCAACGAAAAGCGGCGGGAAAAACAGCCGCTGGACCTGCCCTCGGCGGGCAGCGCCTTTAAGCGCCCGGAGGGGCATTACGCCGCCGCGCTCATCGACCAGTGCGGGCTCAAGGGCCTGCGCGTGGGCGGCGCGCAGGTGAGCGAAAAGCACGCGGGCTTTGTGGTCAATGTGGAAAACGCCACCTCCCACGACGTGTACGATCTGATGATCCAGGTGCGCAACACCGTGTATCAGAAGACGGGCGTGCCCATGGAGCCGGAGATCGTCATTCTGCCCCCGGACTACAAGCTGGAGGACCACGGCCCGGCCGTGCCGCGCCATCGCATCACCTTCAACGCCCCCATGGACGAGGAAGAGGAAGCACCCAGAAGCTGAAACGACAGCTGCACAGGAGGCTGCTATGGAATTTCTCATCATTACCGGGCTCTCCGGCGCGGGCAAAAGCCGCGCGGCGGACGTGCTGGAGGATCTGGAATATTACTGCGTGGACAATATGCCCGTCAAGCTCATTCCACGTTTTGCCGAGCTCTGCATGGACACCGTGGGCCGCTATGAAAAGGTGGCCCTGGTGACCGACGTGCGCGAGCGCGAGAGCTTCGGGGAACTGCTGACGACCATTGACGAGGTGAAGGCCATGGACTGCAGCGTCCGCATCCTCTATATGGACGCGGACACGCGCATCCTGGTGCGGCGCTACAAGGAGTCCCGCCGCCCCCACCCGCTGGCCGGGCCGGGCTACCCCATCGAAAAGGCCATCGCCCGGGAGGAGGAGCTGCTCGCCCCGATCAAGGAGCGGGCGGACTTTGTGGTCAACAGCTCCAACCTGACCCTGGGCATGCTGCAGAACCGGCTCTATCAGCTCTTCGCCGGGGACGGAAAAAAGCGGGAGCTGGGCATCACGGTCATGTCCTTCGGCTTCAAGCACGGTATCCCGCTGGAGGCGGACCTGGTCTTTGACGCCCGTTTCCTGCCAAACCCCTACTATGTGGACGAGCTGCGGCCGCTCTGCGGCCTGGACCGGCCTGTGGCCGAGTTCGTCTTTTCCTACCAGCAGACCCGGACCTTTATGGAGAAGCTGCAGGAGATGATCGATTTTCTGATCCCGCTCTACATCGAGGAGGGCAAGCTGGGCCTGACCATCGCCATCGGCTGCACCGGCGGCCGCCACCGCAGCGTGGCCATCGCCGCGGCGCTCAACGATTATTTCTGCGCCAAGGGTCTGAGCTCGACGAATATCAACAGAGACGTGGAGAAGTAGTGGTCAGTGGCCAGTGGTCAGTGAACAGATAGGGGAACGATATGTCTTTTTCCTCAGAAGCCAAGGCGGAGCTGTGCCAGCTGCGCCCCGATAAAAAAAGCGCCGCCGTGGCGGAATGCTACGGCGTGCTCTTATACTGCAGCAGTTTTTCTGCCCGGGAGGCGCGCATCATCACCGCGAGCGAGGACTTCGCCGCCCTGCTGCCGCGCCTGTTTCGCCGTGCTTTCGGGCTGGAGTTCGACAAGCTCCCGGAGAGCGGCAAGAGCGGAAAAAAGAGCTTTCTCATCACAGACCGGGAGAAGCTCTCCCGCATCTTTGACACCTTCGGCGCGGATATGCAGGCCACGCTCACGCACCATGTCAATTTCGGCGTGCTGGAGGATGAGGGCTGTATGGAGGCCTTCGTCCGCGGCGCCTTTCTCGCGGGCGGCAGCGTGACCGACCCGGACAAGCGCTTTCATCTGGAACTGGCCACCGCCCACCAGAGCGTGAGCCGGGAGATGTACACGGTGCTGCTGGATCTGGGCTTCTCGCCCAAGGAATCCGGCCGACAGGGCAATGCTCTCCTGTATTTCAAGAAAGCCGACGTGATCGCGGATTTCTTCACAGCCATCGGCGCGCCCGTCACCGCCATGGGCGTCATGACGGCCAAGGTGGAGCGGGAGATGCGCAACACCGTCACCCGGCAGATCAACTGCGACTCTCACAACGCCGACCGGACCGTGGCCGCCGCCCAGGAGCAGATCGAGGCCATCCGGCGCTTTGCCCGGGAATACGGGCTGGAAAGCCTGCCGGAGCCGCTGCACGACACGGCGCTGCTGCGCATCACGAATCCGGAGGCGAGCCTGGCCGATCTGGCCAAGCTCTCTCTGCCGCCGGTGTCAAAGAGCTGCCTCAACCACCGGCTCAGGAAGATCCTGGAGCTGGCGGATAAGGTGAATAACGAATAGCTGCGGTGTCGCTGCGCGGCGGATCGAGATGAGCGACCACTGACCACTGACCACTAACCACTGACCACTGAATATGGAGTTCTTCTATGTCCTTTGTCCATTTACATGTCCATACCGAATTCTCCCTGCTGGACGGGGCCTGCCGCATCGACGAGATTGCCGAGCGGGCCAGGGCCCTGGGTCAGACCGCGCTCGCCGTCACCGACCACGGCGTCATGTACGGCGCGGTGGCCTTTTACAAGGCCTGCAAGGCGGCGGGCATCAAGCCCATCATCGGCTGCGAGGTCTATGTGGCCCCGCGCAGCCGCTTCCAGAAGGATCACGGCATCGATAACAACTATTCTCACCTGATCCTGCTGTGCAAAAACGAAACGGGCTACCGGAACCTCTGCTTCCTGGTGTCCTCGGCCTTCACCGAGGGCTTTTATATCCGCCCGCGCATTGACTGGGAGCTGCTGCACCGGCACAGCGAGGGGCTTATCTGTCTCTCCGGCTGCCTCGCGGGCGAGATCCCGCAGGCTCTCATCCACAACGACTATGAGGCTGCGAAGGCCCGGGCGCTGGATCTGCAGGCCCTCTTCGGTCCGGATGACTTCTATCTGGAGATCCAGGACCACGGCATCCGCGAGGAGAGGGCCGCCGCCCAGGGGCTGATGCGCCTCTCAAAAGAGCTGGGCATCCCCCTCGCCGTCACCAACGACGCCCACTATACCGAGCAGAAGGACGCCTATTATCAGGACGTGCTCATGTGCATCCAGACGGGCAAGACCGTGGACGAGCCCAACCGCATGCGCTTTGAGACCCAGGAGTTCTATCTCAAGGACGAGCAGCAGATGCGCGCCCTCTTCCCGGATCACCCCGAGGCCGCCGACAACACCGCGAAGATCGCCGAGCGCTGCAATTTCGATTTTGAATTCGGCCACTACCACCTGCCCCGCTTTCGGCTCCCGGAGGGGGAGACGGACAGCTACGCCTATCTGGAGAAGCTCTGCGAGCGTGGCTTTGCCGAGCGCTTCGCGGGACGGCCGGAGGTCCACAAGCAGCTCGAGTACGAGCTGAATATGATCCGGCAGATGGGCTTTGTGGACTACTTCCTCATCGTCTCGGACTTCATCGGCTACGCCAAGCGAAACGGCATCCCCGT
>CAMKAP010000067.1 GCA_946410505.1 uncultured Clostridia bacterium | reverse complement strand
TGAAAAAATAATAGGAGGAGAAACAACTATGA
The DNA here is from genome assembly GCA_946410505.1 of uncultured Clostridia bacterium. The sequence continues at coordinate 9,412 of CAMKAP010000067.1, read as the reverse complement.
TTACCAATGGCTTTACTTACATCGCGTTTCTGTTGTTCCTTGCCGGCAGTCTGCTGGCACTGGAAAAGTACGGCAAGTGGAAAGTGTTCAACTATGCACCTCCGCTGGTGTGGATCTACATCCTCAACATGGCCTTTTGTACGATGGGCCTGTACAACAGTGAGGAGTGCTCCGCTGCCTACGGTGTGCTGAAAAACAACCTGCTTTATGCGATGATCTTTGTCATGCTGCTGCGCTGCGACTTTCGCAAGCTGGCAAAGCTCTCCGGTCGCATGATTGCAATCTTTCTTGGCTGCTCACTGACGCTTGCAGTTGGATTCTTGGTCGGCTACCCCATTTTCAAGGGTGCTCTCGGTGCCGATACCTGGGGTGCAACCGCTGCGTTGTATGCCTCTTGGGTTGGTGGAAGCGCTAACATGGCGGCTATGGGTGACGCACTGCCGGTCGATCCAGGCGCATATGCCTGCGCACTTGCGCTTGATACGGTGTGCTATTCGCTGTGGATTGCGCTGCTGCTGTTCATGGTGAAGTATGCGGATAAGTGGGATAATGCCACAAAGGCTGACAAATCCAAGCTGATGGCGGTTGCTGACGCGGCAAACGCTGAAATCGCCAAGGATAAAAAGCAGGCCAAGGCTGCCGACTGGATCTGGCTGATCGGTCTTGCACTGATGGTTTCCGCTTGCGCTCAGAAGATCGGTCTCCTGATGAATACCGGCTTTAAGGCTATCGGCCTTGGTATGTTTGATAAGGGCACTTGCACCACCGTGTTCGTCACGATCCTTGGCCTGGTATGTGCCATGACGCCCATTGGCCGTCTGCCTGCTGTGGAAGAGCTTTCCACGATCCTGCTGTATGCGGTTGTTTCGCTGCTTGCTACGCAGGCTCCGCTGAACGATCTGCTTTCCGCCCCGATGTGGGTTGTCTACGGCGTGTTCATTCTTGTGATTCATGTCGTCGGTATGTACATTCTCTCGAAGCTGTTCCACTGGGATCTGTGCATGGTTTCCACGGCGTCGGTGGCAAATATCGGCGGCTCTGCTTCTGCACCGATCATCGCTTGCTCGTACAATGAGGCGTATGCCGGTATCGGCGTTCTCATGGGTGTGCTTGGCGCGGCAATTGGTAATTTTGCCGGCCTTGGTATGGGCGCATTGCTGAAAATGCTGTCTTGATTTTGATGTGCCGAGGTGCTTTTGCACCTCGGCACAAACAGGAGAAGCATAATGAATCAGAATGAAATGTTTCGCTTCTTGAGCGTGGGATTGCCAGAAGACATTGCCCGCCGCAAAGCATGGGGCGATCTGGAAGGTGCAATTCGGCTGATTGACAGGGAACTCAGACGGCAGGATTTACCTGAAGCGCTGCGCAACTGTATGACGGTCGAACGCGAGATTATGTGCCGTATACCGGAAGATTATCCGCTGACCCGCGCAGATGCGCTTGCTGAAATACGGCAACATATTCCGGACTTCACAGAAAAGGAATTTGACGAACGCGTGGACGCAGGTAAGATTGGCTGGGTCTATCTCAACGGAGAGATGCACTTTTTCAACCGCTTCTTTTCCTCCATGTGCAAGGCTGAACCTGCCTTTGCACAGCGCGCAGGCGTTATGATGCATGGCGTGGAGAGCGTGACGCGGGAAGAGGGCGAAGGCCGCCTGGATCGCGTGGCACGTCTGATGCGGCAGAACGGAAGCATGACCAACCGTATCCGCATCCGCGCGAGCGTGCGTGTGAAGGATGAGTGCTTCTTGCCGGGAATGTTTGTCCGCGCGCACCTGCCTATTCCTGCAGCATGCGAGCAGCAGAGCGATATCCGCATTGAAAAGATTTTTCCGGAGACCGGGCGTGTGGCACCGGAGGATGCCGCGCAGCGCACGGTTTGCTGGGAGGAGACGATGACAGAGAATCATCCGTTTGTCGTGGAGTATTCCTATTTGCATACGGCAACGTATCACGATCTCTCTGATGTCCGGGCGGATTCGGTACAGCCGACCTTCGATACGGAAGAGATCGCTCCGCACGTCGTATTTACTCCGTTCATCCATTCTCTTGTGGACAAACTGACGAAAGGCACGGATAATCCGCTGGAAAAGGCCCGCCGGTTTTATGATTTCATTACGTTGCAGATGCGGTACAACTTTATGCCCTCGTACTTTATTCTGGAGGACATTGCGCAGTCCTGTGCCCGCAGCTACACCGGCGATTGCGGTGTGTTTGCACTGCTGTTCCTTACGCTTTGCCGTTGTGCCGGTATTCCCGCGCAATGGCAGAGCGGACTGACGGCGGAGCCAGATTTTATCGGGGGACATGATTGGGTGCGCTTTTATATTGCACCTTACGGATGGCTTTTTGCTGACCCGTCCTACGGTACTGCGGCAGTGCGCGCGCAGAATGAAGAGCGCCGCCGCTTTTACTTCGGAAATCTTGACGCTTACCGTATGGTGGCGAATCGTGAATTCCAAGCGCCGTTTACTGTCCCGAAACAGTATTGGCGCATGGATCCTTACGACAACCAACTCGGAGAAATCGAGACGGACAAGCGTGGCTTGCGCAGCTATGAATTTGAGCGCAGCAAAGAAATTCTCCTGTGCGAGGAGCAAGAGGAGGCTATAGGATGAATGTGCTATCCGGCCTGGAGCCAAAAAACGTTTTTCACTTTTTTGAGCAGATCTGCGCCATCCCCCACGGGTCCTATCACACGAAGGCCATCAGCGACTATCTGGTCGCCTTCGCCAAAGAGCGCGGGCTGAAGTACCGCCAGGACGAGGCCAACAACGTCATCATCTGGAAGGGCGCGACGCCGGGTTACGAAAACGCCCCCACGGTGATGCTGCAGGGCCATATGGACATGGTCTGCGAGAAGGATCCGGACTGCGCCAAGGACATGGAGACGGAGAGTCTCGACCTGTTCGTGGACGGTGACGAGGTCGGCGCCCGGGGCACCACTCTGGGCGGGGACGACGGCATCGCCGTGGCGATGGGCCTTGCGATCCTGGACGCGGACGATATCGCCCACGGACCGCTGGAGTGCCTGTTCACCGTGGACGAGGAGGTGGGCATGATCGGCGCCCGCGCGCTGGACGCCTCCGACCTCAAGGCAAAGTACATGATCAACATCGACTCCGAGGAGGAGAAGGTGCTGACCGTCAGCTGTGCCGGCTCGACCCGCGCGGTGTGCACCCTTCCCGTGAAGCGCGAGCCCTTCGCCGGCGAGACCTTCACCCTGACGGTGGATGGGCTGATCGGCGGCCACTCCGGCGAGGAGATCCACAAGGGCCGCGCCAATTCCAACATCCTCATGGGCCGCGCGCTCTATGAGCTTTCGGAGAAGACCGAAGTGCGCATCGTGGACGTACGCGGCGGCACCAAGGACAACGCCATCCCGCGGGACGCCTCCGCGGTGATCACCGTGGCGAACGCCGCCGCAGCGCAGCGCGTCGTGACCGAGCTGGACGCGGCGCTCAAGGGCGAGTTCCACACCGCGGACAGCGGCGTATCCGTGCGTCTTTCCCCCGCGGAGGCCGCCGGCCCCGCGCTGGACGCGGACAGCACCCGCCGCGTGATCTGCTTTCTGTTCTGCGCGCCCAACGGCGTGCAGATGATGAGCGCCGACGTGCCGGGCCTGGTGCAGACCTCCCTCAACCTGGGTCAGGTGTTCTCCGAGGAGGACAAGGTGACGGCCCGCTTCATGGTGCGCTCCAGCGTCAACTCCCAGAAGGACGAGACCACCGAGCGCGTGGCGGCGCTGACCAAAGCCCTGGGCGGCAGCATCGAGATCCCCGCGTCCTACTCCGCCTGGGAGTACCGGCCCGACTCCCCGCTGCGCGACGTCACGGTGGAGGCCTTCCGCGCCGTCTACGGTGAGGAGCCGACCATTGCGGCGCTCCACGCGGGACTGGAGTGCGGCATCCTCTCCGGCAAGATGCCGGAGCTGGACTGCATCTCCTTCGGCCCTGACCTGACCAACATCCATACGCCGCGGGAGCGGCTGCACATCGCCTCCACCCGGCGCGTGTGGCAGCTGACGCTGGAGACCCTCAAGCGCATTCGTTGAACAGGAGACAAGCATGGCGAATCAAAAGAACAAAACTTCGATCATTTTCACCGGCGACATCGGCTTTGACCGCTACATGGACCAGCGGTGGAAGGACGAGAACCTGCTCTCCCAGCCGCTGCTGGACTTCTTCCACAGCGCGGATCACGTAGTGGCCAACGTGGAGGGCCCGCTCATCGACGCGGAGGACAACGGAAGCCACGGTGTGTTCTTCCACAGCATGAGTCCCGAGGTGACACAGGTGCTCCGGCGCATCGGCGCGGACATCTGGTCCATCGGCAACAACCACACCATGGACGCCGGCCGCGAGGGCCTGGTGAACACGCGCGCCCTGGCGGCGCAGCTGGGCTGCCGGACGATCGGCGCCGGTCTCAACGAGGTGGAGGCATCCGAGCCGGTTTACCTGGATGAGGCGGGCGGCATCGGCATGTTTGGTGTGGCGTATCTGTCGGAGTGCATCCCTGCCACCGCCACCGAGCCGGGCATTTTCCGCTGGAACGATATGGAGTACATAGCAAAGCGCATCGCGGAGGTCAAGGGCAAGTGCCGCTGGTGCGTGGTCGTCTCCCACGGCGGCGAGGAGTTCACCAGCCTGCCCAATCCCTACACCAGGGATCGGTATCTGAAGTTCCTGGAGCTGGGCGCTGACGTGGTGGTGGCGCACCACCCCCACGTGCCGGAGAATTACGAGCTGTTTGACAACGGCAAGGCGATCTTCTACTCCCTGGGCAACTTCATCTTCGATACCAACTATCAGCGCGTGCACCAGTACACCGACGTGGGCGTACTGCTCAAGCTGATCTTTACCGAGGAGAAGCTGGATTTTGAGGCGACAGGTCTGCAGATCGTCCGCGGCGACGAGCGCATCGACGTCGCGCCGCTGCCGGACATCTTCACCGACGTCTGCGAAGAGGAATACCGCCTGCTGGCCCCGCTGAACGCCAAGGCCTTCGACACGGAAAACCGCCGGACGCTGTGCTATCTGGAGCCCGAGCGCTTCACCAACGCTCCGGAGGAGGTCTGGAACGCGTACTACAACAGCACCGAACCGGACGGCTACTACGAGGGCGAACACATGGACTTCCACATCATCGCACCCTTTGCGGCCACCGCGGCAGAGGGCGCCTGGAAGCGAAGCACGCTGGAGAAGGTCAAGCAGTATATCCTGCGCCAGCTGTAAACAGCAAAAAAGAACAGGGAAGGGGGTCTGCCCACAGCGGCAGGCCCCCTTCTTTTTTTTCAGCTGTGTGCAGGTTCACCATTTCGCCTTTTTAGCAAAGACAAATACAAGCTTATAGAGTTATTGATAGAACGATAAATCAGAAGAACAATCACTTTTATAGATATTAGAAAGGCTGCTCACATTCCGCTCATGGACCCCCTCCGGCAGATAACAGAAATGGGGGAATTCACACGTCCCAGGGCCTCTATGTTTTTTACCAAAACGCAAAACTCTTGAAATATTGTAGTTTTGCGTTTATGTTATAGGCAGTGAGGTGATTTGCATATGTATATCAAGAGAGAGCAGCTTCTGAATAAGCTCATCCGATATCGAAAAAAGGATATTGTGAAGGTAATTACCGGCATCCGCAGATGTGGAAAGTCGGTTCTTTTGAATGAATTGTTCTACGAGTATCTTCTGTCTGATGGTGTTCCTTCGGATCACATCATCAAAGTGTCGCTTGATCTGAAAAAATGGGAAGCGCTCAGGAACGGGGATATGCTTTATCATTACATAGCTGAAGCGGTTCATGATGATGAGCTGTACTATGTGTTTTTGGACGAGATTCAGCTTGTGGAAGGGTTTGAGGAAGTTGTCAATTCAATAAAGGCTGAATTTAATACGGATGTATATATTACAGGCTCCAATTCCAAACTGCTGTCCCACGATATCAATACCATCTTTCGCGGACGAGGGATTGAAATAAAGGTATTTCCTCTGTCGTTTGCTGAATTTCTTGCTTACCGGCAGACAGATAAGATGGATGCCTTTGATGAATATGTACAGTTTGGAGGGCTTCCCTACGCTGTCAGGGAAACGGAGGAGCAGGAAAAACGTTCTTATCTGGATATGATGGTAAACACAGTGGTTACCAGGGATATGATAGAACGATATGATATCCGCAATGAGGCGTTGTTTATTGCACTAATAGAACTCCTCTGCTCTTCTATCGGCGCATATGTCTCCACAAACAAAATCGCAAATACGTTGAAGAGCAGCGGCTTTAAGTCGGTGGATAATGAAACAATCAGCAGATACCTGAGTCATATTTGTGATGCTTTTCTCTTTTATCGGGCTGACCGTTATGACATTAAGGGAAAGGAGTATCTGAAGACTCAAAACAAGTATTATGCTGCTGATATGGGGCTTCGGAATGCAGCCATCCATTACAGGCAGATGGAGATTACTCACATTATTGAAAATCTCGTATACCTGGAACTGCTTCGGAGAGGATATATCGTAGATATCGGAAAAAACCGGGAAAAAGAAATTGATTTTGTCGCCAGGGAACTAAGCGGCAAGCAGTATTACATACAGGTTTCTTATACCATACAGGACGAGGCGACGAAGGAACGAGAGATTTCAGCGTTCCGCCGGCTTGATGATGGATATAAGAAAATCCTGATTACTATGGACCGCAATCCGTTGTCGAATCTTGAGAACGGATACCAGATGATGCATTTATTTGCTTTCCTGTTAAATGATCAGGCTTTGGAAACAGTTTGAACATTAAAACGCAAAAAATCATTATTTGAAAAGTTTTGCGGTTTGACAGAGTTGGGGATTCCCTGGGAGGAGCGCGCAGATGAACGACTATAAGATCAGGGTGGGTTCTTTGATCGGTCCGGGACTTGCCTGTCCGGACCTATGAGAAAAAGGGTTATGCTGTCCAGACCTACGATCTTTCCCTGGCGTCGGGAAGGACGAAATTCCTTGCCGAGGTGATGGTGACTATTCCCCGGGGCGAGAAGGATGGGGAAGAGGTCATGTTCCTTACGAAGGATCCGGAGACGGGGAAGAACGAGGAAGAGTACTTTGAGATCAGCGAAGACGGGCGTTCCTATATGCTCTATACCGCGCATTTCTCCAATCACAGCAAGGTGATCATCAGCGACTTCGGAAAGAACTTTTCAGAGGCGGTCAGAACAGGGGATATTACAGGAAAGGAGACGCGGGAGGCCTTAAGCGCTTTTTATTACCCTACCAGGGTGCCCTGGAATGAACGAATGACTGCGCCGGTTCGATTCTCGCTCCTGCCCGCATTTACGGACAAAAAAGGGAATGTGGTATTCCGCTGCACCTTATTCCACTACCTCATGATGGGGGCGCCCACGGCTATTGAGGGCAGAGATCTGTCAGGACTGAGCCCGGAAGAAAGAGCGAAGGCAATCAAAAAAAATCTGTTCGGTTCGTCGTACAGTGATATTACGATCACAGCGGATCCGGACGGATATGTGATCGACCGCGACGTGCGCGGAGGAGATCCTGTCAACCAGGGGGCGCCGCATTCCGAGTATAGACTTCCGGGTGCGGGAGGAACCAAGGAGGAACTGGTCAGCGCGATCAGGAGCACCGGGACTCAGGTCCGCTACAAAGTCCTTCCTTCGGATGAGAAGCCTTCTTTCAGCCTGGATAACATACCCGTGCCGAAAGCGGGAGGCAACCGGCGGCTCTGTATCGATTATTCGAGTGTTGTCCTGGTCTACCGGGAGGCAGGCGGGGCCAGGAATTCGGAGCGCCGCCGGCTAAGGTTTTAATCGCCAAAATAAAAAAGGAAGTGTGAAAAAAACGCAGTCCTTTATATGATTTCTTTATATAATAATAAAGAAGGACCGGGAACTTTTCAGACAGGGAGGTGGTATCCGGATGTTATGGACGACAACGATCGACGCACCGGGAAAGGTGTGCCTGATGCAGGGAAACGAAGCAATTGTGAGGGGCGCGGTGGAAGCCGGGATCAATTTTGCGGCTTCTTATCCCGGGTCGCCTTCTTCGCAGGTCCTGGATATGCTTGGCAGGATCGCGAATGAGAGAGGCTTTTACGCACAATGGGCGGCGAATGAGGTGTGCGCTTTAGAGGCCTGTATCGGGACCAGCCTTGCCCATGCCCGTTCACTGTGTATTGTAAAGCAGAATGGTCTTCTGATCTGCGCGGACGCGCTGCACTGCGGCGCCCAGCACGGGGCCATCGGCGGGGTAGTGGTAGTGACCAGCGATGACCCCAGCGCTCATTCCAGCACGAATGAGTTTGATTCCCGCTTTATGGTGGAATCGGCAGATCTGCCGATGCTGGAGCCGACCAATATGCAGGAGGCAAAGGATCTGGTTCCGTACGCCTTTGAACTATCGGAGAGACTGCGACAGATCGTGGTGATCCGGCTGACGACCCGGGTCTGTCATGGACGGGGCAATGTGGTTTTGGGAAAGCTGCCCGAAAAGCCGAATCCGCTCCGGCAGGTGAATGAGTGGGACCGTCTGGTCTGTGTGAGCTACCGGCACACCCCGATGCTTAAGACTCTGGAGAACTTCCGGGAAGAGTTTGAACATTGTCCGTATAATCATTATGAAGGGCCGGAACATCCGGAAAAACTTGTGGTGGCCGGCGGGACAGGATGTCTGTATACAAAGGAAGCGCTGCAGAGGCTCGGGCTCGAAAAGGAGATCGGTCTGCTTCGTCTGGCGACGGTCTGGCCGATGCCGGAAGAGTTATTACTGAACTATCTTAAAGGGGCAAAGTCCGTGCTCGTTGTGGAAGAGGTGGATCCTTTCCTGGAAAAAGGGCTTCAGGCCCTGGCGGGGAAGCATCGGCTTCAGATCCATTTTGCCGGGCGCGGGGACGGGGGTCTTCCCCGGATCGGGGAACTGAATCCGGACGTAGTTATGGATGCGGTCCGGAAGCTGGCGGAGATCCCTGCCCCGGTCGATGCCGCGGCAGGCGAGCCGGAACCGCTTCTGGAACGGGAACTGAATTTCTGCGCCGGATGTCCGCACAGGGCGACATTTTTCCTTCTGAAACGCGCGCTCAAGCGCTGTTCCAAAGAACCTGGTGTGGTGATCGGCGATATCGGATGCTATATCATGAGCAGCCAGGAGGCAGGCCACTATATTTACCAGGCCTGCAACTGCATGGGTTCCGGCATCAATCTGGCCGAGGGACTGGGCCAGCTCAGCAATTTCGGCATGCGTCAGCCGGTGGTGACGATGTGCGGCGATTCGACCTTTTTCCATACGGTACTCCCGGGACTTTTAAACGCCAGCTATTATCATTCCAATATGCTGATGATGGTGCTGGATAATTCCGCGACGGCGATGACAGGTTTCCAGCCGCATCCCGGAACGGGGCTCACGGC
>CAMKAP010000066.1 GCA_946410505.1 uncultured Clostridia bacterium | reverse complement strand
GGAAGGTTCTTGCGCTTGTTCTCCGTTTCCGAGCTGACGAGCTCGGCAACGCGCTTTCCGAATTTCTCCGTGATTTCCTCTATGGTGACCGGCGTGTCCTCAACCGTGTCGTGCAGTACTGCCGCCGCCAGCACCCGTTCGTCCGTCGTCATGGACGATGTGATCGCGCGTGTGAATAACGCAAGAAGTGCCGATGAGATCCTCTCTGCCCGCGAGGACTATCTGAAGATGCTCATCGAATATCACACGGCTGCAAGCCTTGCCTACTCACGCTACACGCTCAACACCGTCGATCCCTTCTATATTGCTGAGAACGAATACTATGACGAGATCGGTCCCACGGTGCAGAACGACATCGTGCGCTACTGCTCGGCGCTGCTGGACTCCCCCTTCCGTGCCGAGCTGGAGGAGCGTCTCAGCCCCGTTCTCTTCAAGTCCATGGAGGTCTCCCGCAAAGCCATGTCTGAGGCCGTTATCGACGACATGGTGGAGGAGAACAAGCTGGTGCGCCGCTATTCCGATCTGATGAGCGGCATGGAATTCACCTTCCGGGGCGAGACCATGCCCCGGGCGGCGCTGATGAAATATGCCAAAGACCCGGACCGCGCCACGCGCCGGGAGTGCTACGAAGTGCTTGGGCGAGGGCTAGAAGCGCACAAGGCGGAGCTGGACGGCATCTACGACGAGCTGGTGCATGTGCGTGACCGTATGGCGAAGAAGATGGGCTACAAGAACTTTGTCGAGCTGGGCTATTACCGGATGGAGCGGCTCTGCTACGGCGAAGAAGAAGTCCGCACCTTCCGGGAGAACGTACTGCGGGACATCGTGCCCGTGGTGGCGCGCCTGCGCACCGAGAACGCAAAGCGCCTCGGCATTGAGGATTACCACCTCTATGACGACGGCGTCATCATCCCCGGCGGTGACCCGCGTCCGCAGGGCAAGGAGCAGATCTTTGCCGCGGCGAAGGAAATGTATCACGCCATGGGTCCGGAGACCGCGGCTTTCATCGACATGATGCTGGAAAACGAGGCCTTTGACGTAGACGCGCGCAAGAACAAGTGGGGCGGCGGCTACTGCACGGATTTCGCCAAATACAAGCAGCCCTTCATCCTCGCAAACTTCAACGGCACCTCCGGTGACGTGGACGTGGTGACCCACGAGGCGGGCCACGCGCTCAACGCCTGGCTCATTGCGGACAACCGCTTCGCCCTGGAGCTGCAGTGCGGCGGCATGGAGACCGCCGAGACCCACTCCATGTCCATGGAGTTCTTCGCCTGGCCCTATATGGAAAAGTTCTTCGGCGCCGAAGCGGAGAAGTATAAGTTCCTGCATGCGCTGGAATCTCTGTCCTTCATCCCCTACGGCACCATTGTGGATGCTTTCCAGCACATCGTCTACGAAAATCCCGACATGAGCCCTGCCGAGCGCAACGCGGCCTGGCTGGCGCTGGAGGCAAAATACCGCCCCTACATTGACCAGAGCGGCATACCCTATCTGGAGCAGGGCACCCGCTGGCAGTACCAGATGCACATTTATGAAAGCCCCTTCTATTACATCGACTACTGTCTGGCCCAGACGGCCGCCTTCCAGTTTTTGCTGAAGAGCCGCGAGGACTATAGCGACGCCTTTGCCCGCTATCTTCGCCTCTCGAAACACGGCGGCGAGATGGTCTGGACAGACCTGCTGAAAGAGGCGGGCTTCCCCTCCCCCTTTGAGCCGGGCGCCCTCGCGGAATTGGCCGGCAAAGTGGAGACGCTGCTGGATTCCCTTAAAAAATGACAAAAAAGAAGCGGGAGGCTTTGCCTCCCGTTTCTTTTTTGTCAGCAGCAGGCGGAATACTTCTGCCGGACCTGCTGGATGCTCTGGGGCTGGGCCTGCTGAGTTGTATACCAGCCGTGCTCGCTCATCTTCTGGTAGATGCCGCTCTGCATGCACAGGGCGCTGTCCAGCGCGGAGCGGAAGGCCTGCTGCACCGTGGGCGTGGCCGACTCGATGGAGCCGTGCAGATACAGGTCACAGACCCCCTTGGTGGTCAGAAGCAGGTTTTCCATGATTTCCTTGTCGTTCATCTGCATTTCCCTCCTTACACCAGCTTGTAGAACGCGTCAAACAGCTTCTGGTTGTCACCGATCAGCTGCTGGGCCTGCTGCTGCAGAACGGGATCGGTCAGCTGGCCGGCCGCAGCGCGGCACTGGGCCATCAGAAACTGTGTGTGTCCCAACGCATCCTCAATATAGAGCAGTTCTTTCGGGCTCATGACAAATCACCTCTACATAAACGTAACGCAGGACGGCGCGCCGCCTTGTGTTCGTTTATAGTTTGCACCGGTGTCAAAGGAAAAAACGCTTAAAAACTTTCCTGCCGTGCATTGGCAAACCATGCGGAATGTGGTAAATTATTGATATGTTTTCAAAAATGACGGAACCGGGTGATTGAAATGAGAATCGCACTTGCTGTGCTGGCGGGCGTCGTCTGGGGCGCGCTCGCGGCGCTGATCAATTTTTCGATCAACAAGAAAGCCCTGGTAAAGAGCAGCACCAACGCGCTGCTGGCGGCGAATCTTGGCCGCACGGCGGTAGACCTGGCCGCGCTGGCAGCGGTTTTTCTGCTGCGAAAAGTCCTCCCCTTCCCCTATGAGGCCATGATGCTGGGCACAGCCATCACTCTGTCCGTTCTGACGGTGGTTTTCGCCTACCGCCTGGCGGGCAAACAAGGGAAAGGCAAGAGCTGAAAACACAAGCAAAAAGCCTGCAGTTGACTGAACTGCAGGCTCTTTGCATTGTGTTGTGTTTACTCGTCCTTCTTGAAGGTGTCCTCGATCACATCCTTGACATCTTCCACAATGTCGGAAGCCTTGTCATGGATCTTCTGGTTGTCCTCCTCGGTCAGGACATTGACGGTCTCGCCGCTCTCCTTCACAATCTCCACGGTGCAGCCGAAACCGACCGTAGCCAGGACGGTGGCCAGCATCGCCCACTTGGCGGCGGTGATACCCACAACGGCGCCCACAACGCCCACGGTCACGGGAATGTCCAGGATGGTCTTCTCATCCTTGCGCACAATCACGCGGGAGACATTGCCCTTTGCGACCAGCTCCTTGATTTTATTCACAGCGGCATTTACATTTGCATTCATTGTTCATAGCTCCTTTCCTGCTTTCGCTATCTTACCAATATTATATGCCCTTTCGCAGCCGATTCAAGTCCGAATTGTAAACAATCCCGACGGTTGAAAAACGGCTCGAAATCCTGTACAATGGCTTAGACGAAAAAAGAAGGGAGAGGTTCCCATGAGAACGCAGGAACAGGTCAACGAAATCGTGCGGCTGCTACTGGAGGAATACCCGGAGGCAAGCTGCACGCTGGACTACGGCAAGGCCTATGAGCTGCTTTTTTCCGTTCGTCTGGCCGCCCAGTGCACCGACGAGCGCGTAAACCAGATCACCCCCGCGCTCTTTGCCCGCTTCCCAACGCTGGAGGCTTTCGCGGAGGCCGACGTGGCGGAGGTGGAGCAGTACGTCCACTCCTGCGGCTTTTACCGGGCCAAGGCCCGGGATATCGTCGCCTGCGCCCAGATGCTGCTGGCCAAACACGGCGGCCGGGTGCCCGACACGATGGAGGAGCTCACGGCGCTGCCGGGCGTGGGCCGCAAGACGGCAAACCTGATCCTGGGCGACGTGTACCATGTCCCCGGCTCCACGGTGGTGGACACCCACTGCATCCGGCTCAGTAACCGCATGGGTCTGGTGGACGATCAGAAGGACCCCGTGAAGATCGAGATGGCGCTGCGGAAGATCCTGCCGCCGGAGCGTTCCTCCGACTTCTGCCACTGCCTGGTGCTGCACGGCAGAGCCGTGTGCGACGCGCGCAAACCAGACTGCGAGCGCTGCTGCGTAAAACACCTGTGTCAATATTTTTTGGGATAATACAAGGAGAAATCATATGACGAATCAACAGAAATGGAAAAAACTATCAAGCCTGCTCGATGAAATCGAAGCCTATGGGCGCTGCCTCGGCAAGGTGCAGTTCGACATGGAGTGCTGCGCACCGGAGGAGGGCATTGCCCCTGCCGGCGAGGATATGGCGATCCTTGGAAAACAATTGCACAAGCTGACACACGCCAAGGGTTATGAAAAGCTGCTGGTGGAGCTGCATGAGGACGGCGAGGGCCTCACGCCGGTACAGAAGAAAGCCGTGGAGCATCTCTACGACAGCTATGCCCGCTCCAAGAACATCTCTGCCGCTCTGTCCTATGAGATGGACGTGGCCTCCAGCCGCGCTTACGGCGACTGGCTTTCCGCCAAGAAGGCCGACGATTTTTCGCTCTTCCGGGATTCCTTCGCTGCGCTTATCGACTATACGCAAAAGGCCATCGACCTGCGGGACGAGAAAAAAGCCAGCTATTATGACACCTGTCTCGACGACATCGAAAAGGGCGGAAGCACTGCGCAGCTGGACGCCTTCTTTTCCGCGCTCAAAGCCCGTATCGTTCCGCTGCTGCAGCGGATCGGGCGCGAGGGCAAGAGCATCCGGGAGGATTTTATGAGCCGTCCTGTTCCGATTCCGCAGCAGGAGTCCATGTCCCGCTACCTCCTGGAGCTGGAAGGCCTGCGCAAGAGCGCTCTGGTGCTCATGACCACCGAACACCCCTTCACAGACCACTACGGTCCCTGGGATGTGCGTGTTACAACACACTACCATGAGGACAGCTTCATCTCCAACGTGTTTACCACCCTGCACGAGGGAGGTCATGCGCTCTTCATGCAGAACGAGCCTCGGGAGTTCTACGATAACCACTGCGCGGACTACATGTCCAACGCCATGCATGAGACCATCTCCCGCTTCTATGAGAACCTGATCGGCCGGAGCGAAGCCTTTATCCGCTTTGTCTTTCCCAAGATCCGTGAGCTCTCCTGCGGGACCTTTGACGACATCAGCGAGCAGGAGCTCTATGAGGCCGTCAACATCGCGCGCCCCAGTCTGATCCGGACAGAGGCGGACGAGCTGAGCTATTCCCTGCACATTCTGATTCGTTATGAGCTTGAAAAGGCCTTCATCAACAAGGAGATTACCGTGGATGAAATCCCGGAGCTCTGGAAGGCCAAATACCGGGAATATCTGGGGATCGAAGTGCCGGATGATCGCCGCGGCTGTCTGCAGGATGTGCACTGGGCCGGCATCGCATACGGCTACTTCCCCTCCTACGCGCTCGGCAACGCCTATGGCGCCCAGATCCTGCACACCATGGAGAAGGACTTCGACGTGTTTGCCGCCGTCGGCGCCGGCGAGCTCTGGAAGATCCGGGACTGGCTGACGGAGCATGTGTTTTCCATCGCCTCCCTGAAAACCCCGGACGAGTGGATCCGCGCCATCACCGGCGAGGGGCTCAACGTGAATTACTACCTGGACTATCTGGAGCAAAAGTTCACAAAGATCTACGGCCTGAAATAAGCATTACAAAAAGCGAATACCCGGGCGTTGCCCGGGTATTCGCTTCAGCTTGTCAAAAAAGCCATCGATGGCTTTTTTGACGGCGCCTCAGCCGCCACATTTTTCGTGAATGCGAAGATCACGAAAAATCTCGCTTCGCTCGGCAAACGCCTGCTGTTGCAGGCTTTTTGCTGGCGGTGATTGAAACGCGAGGCGGGTCTTGCCCCCTCGCGCTCCCCCGCGGCTCTATGATCTTCTCATCGTCGCACGGTGTTTTTTGACAGACTCAAGCGAATACCCGGGCGTTGCCCGGGTATTCGCTTTTTTGCTGGGATAGCCCTTCTACTCCTGCTTCAGGATCCAGTCCCGCAGGCTCTCGGGCCGGTTGAAGATCCGCGCCGCACCGGCCTCCAGGAGCTGCTGCCGGGTGCGAAAGCCCCAGCAGACGGAGGCACAGTCGATCCCAGCGTTCCTTGCGGTCAGCACATCCACCTCCGAATCGCCCACATACAGGCAGCGCTCCTTCTCGATCCCCAGAGTCTCTGCGCAGGCCAGGATCATGTCCGGCCAGGGCTTGCGGCGGATGGCAGCCGTCTCCCCCAGAGCCAGGTCCAGCAGACCGGGAAAATGCTTTTCCGCCAGGATCTTCACCGCGGGGTCCGGCTTGTTGGAGAGGATGCAGAGCCGCAGTCCTTTCTCCCGCAGATCGCGCAGCAGCGTGTCGATGCCGTCGTATGGCCGGGTCTTGATCTGACAGTGGGCGTCGTAATAGGGTTTATACCAATCGAGCACCTGCTCTGTCAGTGCCTCCGGTGTGCCGGCCGGAACGGCCTGCTCCACCAGCCGCCGGGCGCCGTTTCCCACGAAAGCACGCACTTCCTCCAGGCTGCGCTCCGGCATGTCATAATGCCGCAGCGCGGCGTTCATTGCGTCGGTCAGGTCCTCAATGGTATTGAGCACCGTCCCGTCCATATCCAGCAAAATCGCGTCGTATCTCATTGCTTTTCTACTTCCCAAATTTTCTCCAAAAGTACCGGGAGTTCGTCGATCCGGCGGATCTGCGCCGTCGGGTGAGACAGTTCACCGCCGTTCTCTCCGCGACGCAGCCAGACGGTCTTCATCCCGGCCGCCTGCGCCCCGCGGATGTCCCGCTCCACATCGTCGCCCACAAAGAGGCATTCCTCCGCCCGGCAGCCCGCCTTCTGCGCGCAAAGATCGAACAGGCGCCTCTCCGGCTTTTCTGCGCCCGCCTCCTCGCTGCAGACCATGAAGTCCATCAGTGAAAGCAGCCCCAACCGCTCCAGCTTTTCGTACTGCCGCCCTGCGGTCATGTTGCTTCCGAGACCCAGGCGCAGCCCACTATCTCGCAGCAGCTCCAGCGTTTCCCGGGTCCCGGGCTCCGGCTTCACCTGCGCCAGGAAGGCCTCCCAGTACCGCGCCGCCATTCGCGGCGCGTGGGTGATGGGCAGCCCCTCCCCTTCCAGCAGCAGCTGATAGCGGATCAGGCGGCTGTGGATGGCGGCGGAGCCCTCTCCCGCGTGGGCGCGCAGGACACGGTCCGCCAGGCTGTGCAGCTCCCGGAAGCGTTCCGGCGCGATGCCGAACTCCTTCTCGGCATATTCCGTCACCGCGGAAAAGCCAGCCGCGTGCGCCGGGTCATAGGCATATAAGGTATTGTCCAGATCGAAAATGACAGCTTTGATCATCGGCGCTCTCCCTTTTTCGAATTGACGCCTCTGATTATAGCAGAATGCGCCCACACTGGCAATCCCCGCCCTTGCAAACGCAGCCTTAGAAGCATATAATATGGACATATACGGACAGGAGGCTATTCTATGCTGGAAGAACTGAAGATCAAGGTCTATGAAGCCAATATGGAGCTGCCCCGCCGGGGGCTCGTCACCTACACCTGGGGCAACGTCAGCGGGATTGACCGGGAAAAGGGGCTGTTCGTCATCAAGCCCTCCGGCGTAGAGTACGACGAGCTGCGGCCCGAGGACATGGTGGTCATGGATCTGCAGGGCCATCGCGTCGAGGGCGAGCTGAATCCCTCCTCTGATACCAAGACCCATCTGGTGCTCTACAACGCTTTCCCCGGGATCGGCGGCATCGTCCACACCCACAGCCCCTATGCCGTGGGCTGGGCCCAGGCCGGGGAGGACATTCCCTGCTACGGCACCACCCATGCGGACTATTTCTACGGCCCCGTCCCCTGCGCCCGCCATCTGAGCAAGGAAGAGCTGGATGAGGATTATGAGCTCAACACCGGCAAGATCATTGTCGAGACCTTCCGGGAGCGGGACATCAACCCCGCCTATGCTCCGGCCGTCATCTGCCACAGTCACGGACCCTTCACCTGGGGCAAGGACGCAGCCCAGGCGGTCTACCATGCAGTGGTGCTGGAGGAGGTAGCCAAAATGGCCCTCTTCACCCGGCAGGTCAATCCCGCCGCGGCACCGGCTCCGGCACGCATCGTGGAAAAGCACTACCAGCGCAAGCACGGAAAAAACGCCTATTACGGCCAGGCAAAGCGCTAAAACAGCAGGGGATGCAAATTGCATCCCCTGCTTTCTGTTTTCAGCGTTCAGTTCCCCGTGGGGTAAAAGATCAGGTTCATGTCCGCCTGGCCGGAGATTCCCGGCACCGTTTCTGTGAAGCTGTACTGCCACATGTCCACCTCATAATAGAAGCTGGGGTAGCCCATCTCCGGCAGCGCAAACCACTGGACATAGTCCTGCATGCGCGTCAGATCATAGCCGTAATAGCCCAGGTGGCGGTTGAAGTAGATGCCCGGCGTATAGCCCGCGCGCCGGATGGTCTCGCAGAAGGCCACCGCGCAGTCGGACAGGGTGGCGGAGTTCCAGTCGTTGGTGCGGGCGTTCTCCGCGCCCTCTACCTTCTCCCAGTCAAAAACCACGGGCAGCGTCACGTCATAACCGTCGATGCGCTCAATAACGAAGCGGGCCTCCTCCATGGCCTCCTGCACGTTGACGGCCTGGGAGAAAAAGTAGACGCCCACCTGCAAACCGCTGCGCAGCGCGCCGGAGATATTGCGTTCGAACCAGGGGTCCTCAAACAAACCGCCCTCGGTCCAGCCGCGCCGGCCCACACGGATCATGGCAAAGTCCACACCAGAGGCCGCGACCTGGTCCCAGTCCACGTCGTACTGGTGCTCCGACACGTCCACACCCCGGATGGTGGTGTATTTGCCGCCCATATACGTCAGGTGCCCGTTTACCTCGCTGAAATCCTCCCGCGTCAGGGTATTGACCGGGATGCCCTCCAGCGGTGTCATCCACACCCAGTCAAAGCCGTCATAGACATAGACCTGCCCCGCGTGGGGGTCTGGCGTCTCCGGCGGCTTGGGCGGGAAGAGCTTGCCCACAATAAGCGCCACCACACCGGCGAGCAGCAACAGCAGGACCACCAGCCCCACTCGATATCGTACCGCAGTTTTCATGGAAATCTCCGCTGTAACACAATAGATTTGACAGAATTGTACCATATTCGCGCGTGCTTTTCAATCCGCAGGCCGCTATAATGATGATAGGATGGCGAAAAGCGAAAGAGCTTTTCGCCGCGCAGCTTTGCTGCGCAGCAAAACAGCAAAGCTGTTTTGCCATATACTCATTGCAATGAGCATCGGGCGAATGATTTTTAGAATCATTCGCTGCCAAACTTGTCGTTTGGCAGCGAAATCAATCGAATCTTCGATTGATTTCGCCATCCGATGATCATTATATAATCATTATGAAGAAAAACAGAAAACAGCAAAAATAATGGTTGACAAACAGGGATTGATTTGCTATTATAGTCGAGCCGGTTAAATGCTGGTGTAGCTCAGTCGGTAGAGCAGCTGATTTGTAATCAGCAGGTCGGGGGTTCGAGTCCGTCCACCAGCTCCACCTCGTCAGACGAAGCTCGCACCGTTTCGTTTCCTCGGTTTCCGTAAGAGCCGCGAAAACTGCACTATGCTCCCTCCGTCTTTCTCTCCAAATCGAACACGCTTCGCTGGGCTTCGATTTGATAAACGAAGGGCCGGAATCGAATATGGGGGAATTCCCGAGTGGCCAAAGGGGACAGACTGTAAATCTGCTGGCA
>CAMKAP010000065.1 GCA_946410505.1 uncultured Clostridia bacterium | reverse complement strand
GAAAATGCGCAGCAGCCGCTGCCGCTGCTCCCGGGTGACGGCATTGACCTTTGTATCCTCCTGGATACCGGAGAGGCGCACCAGCACGGGGATCATTGTCCGCCCCGCCAGCTCGCCCAGCGCGTTTTTAAATTCCTTGTTGGCGTACTTCTCGAAATCCCGCAAAATACGCGCGTCCAGCTTTTTCTCGTCCAGCCCGGGCTTCAGATCGATCTCCAGGCGGTAGGTTCTCTCCCCCCAGTGCCGCATCTTGGTGCTGGCTGAGAGCACCAGCGGCCCCGAGACGCCGAAGTGGGTGAAGAGCATCTCCCCCAGTTCCCGGTAGATGAGCTTGTCGTCCTCATAGGCCGAGAGCGTCACGTTCTTGAGCGCGAAACCCTGCATCTCGGCACAGTATGCGTCCTCCGACTCCAGCGGCACCAGCGAGGGCTGCCGCTCGGTCACCGTGTGGCCAAGCTTTTCGGCAAAACGGTAACCATCGCCGGTGGAGCCGGTGAGCGGGTAGCTGAGCCCGCCGGTGCAGACGGCGCAGGCGGGGCAGTCGATGAGCCCCTCACCGCTTATAACGCCGATCACCGCGCCGTCGGAGGTCAAAATCTCCCGCGCCGGGCTGTGCAGCACGCGCACGCCCGTCTTTTCGCACAGGCGCGTCAGGAGTCCCGCCACGTCGTTTGCGTTGTCGGACACGGGAAAAACCCGGTTCCCCCGCTCGGTTTTCAGCGGCAGACCGCGGGATTCGAAGAAGTCCATGACTTCCCCCATGCCGAAGCGGCTGACCGCGCTGTAGAGAAAGCGCCCGTCGCCTGGGATATTGGCCATGAAGCTGCGCACATCGCAGTTGTTCGTCACATTGCAGCGCCCCTTGCCGGTGATGCGGAGTTTTCGCCCCAGCTTCTGGTTGGGCTCCAGCAGGATCACCTGGAGGCCGCGCTCGGCCGCCGTAATGGCGCACATCATTCCCGCGGGGCCCCCGCCGATCACGCAGAGGTCGCAGGCATATCTTCCGTTCATCGTCATTTCATCAGGCTCTCTATCTCTTCCGCCGTCAGGTCTCGCCACTTGCCGCGGGGCAGCTCCCCCAGCGTCAGCGTTCCCTCCCGGATCCGGCAGAGTCTTGTCACGCGCAGCCCCGCCGCTTCGCACATTTTGCGGACCTGGCGGTTGCGCCCTTCGTGGATCGTAATGTCCAGCACCGCGCCGCCGGGGAGCAGCTTATGGAAGGAAACCTCCGCCGGGGCGATGGTATAGCCGTCAATCTCCATGGGCTGCCGCAGCGCTTCCGCGCACAGGCCCACGTCCTCCCCCTGCACCCAGGTGCGATAGCATTTCTCCACCTCATGGGAGGGGTGCATGAGGCGGTTTGCAAAGTCCCCGTCGTTTGTCATCAGCAGCAGGCCCTCGGAATCCATGTCCAGGCGGCCCACGGGATAGACGCGCTCCGGCACGTCCCGCAGAAGCGCGGTCACGTCCCGGCGGCCCTGCTCGTCATGCAGGGTGGTCACGTAGCCCCTGGGCTTGTGGAGCATGAGATAGCGCCGCGCACCCGCAACAGGGAGCGGCCGCCCGTCGACACAGATCCGGTCGCCCGGCTCCGCCTGCGCCCCGGGCGAGACGGTGAGGCCGTTGACCGTCACCCTGCCCTCCGCGATGCAGATTTCCGCCGCGCGGCGGGACATGAGCCCCGAGGCCGATATGATTTTCTGCACACGCTCTGCCATGGCCGGTGCCTCCAAACCGCTAAATTGGCCGACAGACCGAAAGCACCGCCCGGTCGGGAGCGGTGCTTAGGGACTCGCCGTATAAAAGAAACGATCAGTCCTCTTTCTGGCGGGCGATGAATTCATCCACCCGATCCATCACCTGCGGGACCATGTCGATCAGACGGTCCACTGTGTTGCTGGCGGGAGGCGTCACATTGATCATGCGGATGTTGCCGTCCTTGATCACCAGAAAACCGATGGGATCGATCTTCACGCCGGTGGCGTTGCCGCCGCCGAAGGGACGGTTTCCATTGCTGTTTTTCTGGTTGAGCTCGATGCCGCCGCCGCCGAAGCCCACGCTGATGCGGGAGATGGGGACAAGCGTGATGCCGTCGGGCGTATAAATCGGGTCGCCGACAACGGTATCCACCTTGAGGATGTTTTTCACGTTGTCCATGGTGGTCTGCATGAGTTCGCCGATCGGGTTGATGTTATCCATTTGCTGTCATCCTTTCCTCGTCCTGTATCTGTGTTTCTTTATTCTCTGTATCGTTTTCCGGCGGGTTCAGCGCCGCCGCCTTTGCTTCCGCCTTGATGCGCTTTTTCCGCCGCAGCAGTACCTTGAGCGCGGCAAAACCTATACGCAGGACCATACCGAAGATGAGCCCGATCCGAAAGGACATGCCGATGGCGAATTCCACCTGCGGCCAGTCCTCGGTAAAGTCCACCGCGGTCCAGACGTCGCTGTTTTTCGCGTTGAGCTTTTTGCACATCGGCGCCATGCCGGAGAGCCAGGCGTTCACCTTTCCGTAAGCCATGGCCACGTTGTAGGGATCGTATCCCGCCACCAGCAGGTGCAGCACAAAGCGGTCCACCCGGATGCGGTCGGCAAAATAGCCGAGGCCGTTGAGCACTGCCTTCAGCAGATCCAGGATCTCGTCCAGCGTCACGTCCAGCTTCTTCTTTTCCTTCGGCTTCTCTTCCCCTGGCTCCTTGGGCTTTTTAGGCTTTTTCTCTTTTTTCTTCTTCGGCGGCTTCGGCTCGTCTGTCTCCGGCTTCTTTTTGCGCGGGAAGAGCTGGATCATAACGCCGGCAGCCTTGGCCGAAACATGGATCTTCCCCTTCTCGTAGCCGATGTCGGCGCCGATGGGGATGAGCATGATCGCCGCGATCAGCAGCACGAGCACGCCCAGAATGATCAGAAATACCAAAGATCCTCACTCCTTTGCCGTGTCCACCGCCAGATCCTCCAGAGAGATCTGCCCGGGCGTCACGGCATTCTGCAATTCGTCGATGGCCTTCTGCAGCTTCTCCATGCCTTCACCGTTCGTCATGTCCGGCAGAGGCGGGAGCTCAGACAGGTCGGAAATCCCCATGGTGCGCAAAAACACGTCCGTCGTGCGAAAGAGGGCCGGACGGCCGGGGGCCTCCAGATGGCCGCAGACCTCAATGAGGCCGCGCTCCGTCAGAACGCCCACGGTATAGGAGCTGTCCACCCCGCGGACCCGGTCGATATACGCGCGGGTGACGGGCTGGAAATAGGCGGTGATGGCCAGGGTCTCCAGCGCGGGCTGGGAGAGCATCGGCGGCTTTCGCTGCTCCAGGGCTTTGGTGATGAGCGGCGCGTACTCAGGGGCCGAGCACATCTGCAGCTTGTCGTCCAGGCGCAGGATGCGCATGCCGCGCTCCTCTCGCTCATATCGTTCAGCCAGCTCTGCCGCGGCGGCAGCCAGCTCTTTCTCGTCGATTTCCAGGATCAGGGACAGCCGCGCCAGTTTCACCGGCTCGCCGGCTGCAAAGAGTATGGCCTCAAGGGCCGATAAAATATCCATGCAGACAGTTTTCCTATTCTTCGATCTTTTCCAGGATCTCGTCCACATCGCCGCCGACGAAGGAGACCGTGTACGTCTCCCCTGCCCGGTCAACGCGGACGCTGCCCATGCTGACAAGCTCCAGCACGCTCATAAAGGTGGCCACCACCTCGGAGCGGGAGGTGCAGGCGCGGTAGAGCTCCTCCAGGCTGCTCGGGCACACGCGCAGACGCTCCAGGATCTGGCGGCTCTTGCTGCGCACGCTGTAGATAATGCGCCTGGGGATCGCGGCGCCCATTCGGTCCTCTTCCTCCGGAGCGCGGCCCGTGCGGGAATAGACCCGGTACAGGGCCCGCAGCAGGTCTGCCGGCTCATGGCGGTACTCGTATTCCCGCGAACTCTTCGGCAGCGGCTCCGGCAGCTTCACATAGTAGAGCATGCCGAGCTCGGAGGCCTTCTTCAGGGCGGGCGTCACCTGCTGAATGGAGGCGAAGTTGTCCCGTGCCTTGAGCTGCTCCAGAGACTGCAGCAGCACCTCCAGCTCGGAGACTTCTTCCTCCTGCGTCAGCAGCATCCTCGTCTTGATGTACAGCAGATGGGAGGCCATCTGGACAAACTCGCTGGCGATCTCCAGATCCATGCTCTGCATCTTGTCCAGATAAGCCAGATACTGATCCAGAATGTCCGAAATGACGATGTCCCGGATCTCTATTTTATTTTTGGAAAGCAGCATCAGGATCAGGCTCAGGGGCCCTTCGAAATCCTGGATCTCACTCTTGTCGTGAATGACGCCTTCCAGATAAAAATTCGGATTTTCCATCAGGTATAAAACAGCTTTACGATAAGATCATAACTCCCCTGAGCCAGGGGAAAAAGCCCGTCAAAGGCGGCGCCAATAAGGGCCGAGAGCGGACGCCCGAGAACGCCAAGCGCGACGAGGGCAAAGAGCAGCAGCGAGCCGTAACGCTCATAGCGCAGCACGCTGCGGTAGGCCCGGTCGGGCAGCAGGGACAAAAGGACCTTGGAGCCGTCCAGCGGCGGGACGGGCAAGAGGTTAAAAATGCACAGCCCAAGGCTGATGCGGGCCGTCAGCTCCAGCATCTGCAGCAGATACCGGCCCACAGCGCCGCCACGAAGCGGAAGAAACAGCGCGCCGTATAAAATCAAAAACAGCGCCGCAATCAGAAGGTTGCTTGCGGGTCCTGCCAGCGCTGTCAGAGCCATGCCCTTTTTCGGGTCCCGGAAGCGGTTCATGTTCACCGGCACGGGCTTGGCCCAGCCCACGTGAAACACCAGAATCATCAGAAGGCCCATAGGGTCCAGGTGCTTGAGGGGGTTGAGGCTCAGCCGCCCCGCATCCTTCGCAGTGGGATCGCCCAGTCGGTAAGCAACCAGGCCATGGCTCAGCTCATGGAGCGTAATGCACAGCAGTGAGGGGAACACGCCCAGCAGGATACTCAGCAGATAGCTGAAATCAAAGCCGCCCATGATGTCTTCCCAAGCGCTGATGTCATTCACCCCCAATATATAGGTTATTCTACCAAAAAAATGCGCAAATTACAAGAGCGGGACAAGTTTTCTTGTCCCGCTCTTGTAAACATCTTACAGCAGCTTCATAATCTCCGCCAGCAGCGCTTCCCTGCCCTGGCCCTTCTCCGCGGAGAATGGGATCAGCGGCACGTTATCCGGCAGCGCAAGGGTCTCCCGGATGAGCTGCAGGTTCGGCTCGATCTCGCTTTTTTTCAGCTTATCCAGCTTGTTGGCCACCAGAACCATGGGCCGGCCGCTGTTTTTGAACCACTCCGCCATGGTCACATCGTCGGCGGTGGGCTTATGCCGCGCGTCAACGATCATCACGCCGAGACTCATGAGAGAGGGTTCTGCGAAGAAATCCTCCATCAGCTTTCCCCAGCGGTCCCGCTCAGCCTGGGAGACCTTGGCGTAGCCGTAGCCGGGCAGGTCCACAAAGTAAATCTTCTCGTCGATAAAGAAGTAGTTGACGTGCACGGTTTTACCGGGGCTTGCACCCACGCGGGCGAAGTTCTTCCGATTGAGCATCCGGTTGATGACCGAGGATTTGCCCACGTTGGATTTGCCCGCGAAAGCTACCGTGGGCATGGACGTGCGGATAAACTGCCTGGAACTTGCCGCCGAGCGGATGAACTTCGCCCGGTTCACATTTAAAGTCGCCATGGGGCACCTACTGTCTGACGCCGCTGCGCTCCTGCGCAAGGGGCGGAATGGGGGCTGCAGTGCCGGAGACTGCCTCGGTCTCCCGGCGGATGAGCACCGTATCCAGGATCTTGTCCACATGGTCCGTCGGCACAAAGCGGAGCTTCGCGCGCACGGTCTGGTCGATCTTC
This sequence comes from uncultured Clostridia bacterium, assembly GCA_946410505.1. The sequence continues at coordinate 3,671 of CAMKAP010000065.1, read as the reverse complement.
ACAAGGTCCGCCTCGTTGTCGGCCGGGATGATGACGGTGCGCACCCCGGCGCGCAGGGCCGCCATGGTCTTCTCCCGCAGGCCGCCGATGGCGAGCACCCGCCCGCGCAGCGTGATCTCTCCGGTCATGGCCACGTCAGGCCGCACCGGATCGCCGGTGAGGGCGGAGATGAGCGCCACAGTCATCGTGATGCCGGCGGAGGGGCCGTCCTTGGGAATCGCGCCCTCGGGGAAATGGATGTGGATGTCCTTGTTCTTATAGAAATCCGGGTCGATGCCCAGCAGAGAGGCACGGCTGCGGATATAGGTCATAGCCGCCTGGGCGGATTCCTTCATCACGTCGCCCAGATTGCCGGTGAGCTGCAGCTTGCCGCTGCCGTCCACCACGGCCACCTCCACGTCCAGCACTTCGCCGCCCACGGAAGTCCAGGCAAGCCCCCGCACCAGACCCACAGACGCGCTCAGGCGCTGTTCGTCCGGCTTGTATCTGGCCGGGCCCAGCAGATCCTCCAGCTTCTCGGGCTTGACGGAGAGGCTCTTGTATGTACCCTCGGCCACGCCGCCCGCCGCCTTGCGGCACACGGCGGCCAGCTCCCGCTCCAGCAGACGCACGCCGGACTCCCGGGTGTAGTCCCGGATGATATGCCGGATCGCCTCGTCGCTCACGCGAAGCTGGGTGCCCTTGAGGCCGTGTTTCTTTCTCTGTTTGGGCAGCAGATGCCGCTTTGCGATCTGCAGCTTCTCCTCGTCGGTGTAGCTGGAAAGCTCGATGACCTCCATCCGGTCCAGCAGCGGGCGCGGGATACTGTTCAGGTCGTTGGCGGTTGTGATGAAGAATACCTGGCTCAGATCAAAGGGCAGCTCCAGGAAGTTATCCCGGAAGGTGGCGTTCTGCTCCGGGTCCAGGGCCTCCAGCAGCGCGGCGCTGGGGTCGCCCCGGTAGTCGGAGCCCAGCTTGTCGATCTCATCGAGCACCATGAGCGGATTGGAGGAGCCCGCCTGCACGATGCCGCTGATGATGCGGCCCGGCATGGCGCCGATATAGGTCTTGCGGTGGCCGCGGATCTCCGCCTCGTCATGGACGCCGCCGAGAGACACCCGCACCAGCTTTCGGTTCACTGCCCGTGCGATGCTCATGGCGATACTGGTCTTGCCGGTGCCCGGAGGGCCGACCAGGCAGAGAAGCCCGCCCTTCACCTCGGGCGTGAGCTGCCGCACGGCCAGATACTCCAGGATGCGTTCCTTGACCTTCTCCAGGCCGAAGTGGTCCTCGTCCAGCACCTTGCGGGCTTTGGCGATGTCCACGGTCTCCCTGGTCTTCACGCCCCAGGGGATTTCCAGGCACACATCCAGATACCCGCGCAGCACCGCCGCTTCCGAGGAGCCGAAGGGCTGCTTCTGCAGGCGGGAGAGCTCCTTGCGGAGCTTCTGCTTCACCTCGTCCGGGGCTTCCAGCTTCTCGATCTTCTGGCGGTACTCGTCAATGTCGTCAACGCCGCCCTCATCGCCCAGCTCGGACTGGATGATCTTCATCTGCTCGCGCAGATAGTATTCCCGCTGTCCGCGGCCCAGGGCCTCCTGGGTCTCGTCGTTGAGCTCCTTCTCGATGTTGAGGATGTTCACCTCGTGGTTGAGGATCTTCCCCAGGAGCAGGAGCCGGCGGCTGGGGTAGAGGCTCTCCAGGATGCTCTGCTTATCTTCAACGGGAAGGTGCATATTCTGGGCGATGTAGTAGGCCACGTAGTCTGCCCGGGGATTGGCCAGCAGATTCAAAATCTGCTCGGAGGGCATATCCTGGTTGAGGCGCAGATACTCGTCATAGAGCGTAACGCAGTTGCGCACCAGGGCCGACATCCGCACCTCGCTCACCCGTTCCGGCCGATCCGGGAGCGCGCGCAGCTCTGCGCGGTAGCCCTTGGGGTCCGTGTCGACGCTGACGGCGGAGGCACGGTACAGGCCCTCCACCATCACCCGGCAGATGCCGCCGTGGGGCTGGCGCAGCTGCTGGCGAAGACGGCAGACCGTACCGACGGGATAGATGTCCTTCTCCTGGGGCATATCGGAGGAAATATCCCTCTGCGCGGAGAGGAAGATGAGCTGCTCGCTCTTGCCGGCAAGGGCCAGAGCGGCCACGGAGGCCGGACGCTCCACGTCAAAGGTCAGGAGCATGCCCGGGAAAACCGTGAGCCCGCGCAGGGCGATCATCGGGAGTGTGATCGTCTGAAATGTATTGTTTTCCATTGTATTTCTCCTTTCCGGAGGTCCGTGATCTGTCTGTTACCTGTCAGCGCCGCTCAATGCGCGGCTGCTCGCCGCCGTTGACGCAGGCGGCAGTGATCGTTACCCTGCAGATGTCGGGCTCGGAGGGAACAGTGTACATGACCTGGGTCATCACATTCTCCATCACGCTGCGCAGACCGCGCGCACCGATCTTCCGCTCGATGGCCTTGTCGGCGATGGCCTCCAGCGCGTCCGGCTCAAAGACCAGCTCCACGTTGTCCATGCCCATCAGCGCCTGATACTGCTTGCTCATGGCGTTCTTCGGCTCTGTCAGGATGCGCACCAGGTCCTCCCGCTTCAGGGAGTCCAGCGACGCGACCACAGGCAGACGGCCGATGAGCTCGGGAATGATGCCGAACTTCAAAAGGTCGTGCTGCTGCACCTGGGCCAGGATCTCGCCCACATCCCGCTCCGTGCTGCTGACGATGTCGGCGCCGAAGCCCATGGCCTTCTTGCTGGTACGTTTTTCGATGATCTTATCCAGACCGTCGAATGCGCCGCCGCAGATAAAGAGGACGTTGGTGGTGTCCACGTGGATAAACTCCTGGTGCGGGTGCTTTCTGCCGCCCTGAGGCGGCACGTTTGCGATGGTGCCCTCCAGCAGCTTCAGCAGTGCCTGCTGCACGCCCTCGCCCGACACGTCGCGGGTGATGGAGGTGTTCTCGCTCTTGCGGGCGATCTTGTCGATCTCGTCGATGTAGATGATGCCGCGCTGGGCGCGCTCCACATCGAAGTCCGCCGCCTGCAGGAGCTTGAGGATCACGTTCTCCACGTCCTCGCCCACATAGCCGGCCTCGGTCAGGGTGGTCGCATCCGCGATCGCGAAGGGCACGTCGAGCATCTTCGCGAGGGTCTGGGCAAAGAGCGTCTTGCCGCTGCCGGTGGGGCCGATGAGCAGGATGTTGCTCTTCTGCAGCTCCACGTCGTTGTTTGCGCCGCGGAGGATGCGCTTGTAGTGGTTGTATACCGCCACGGCGAGGGTCTTCTTGGTCTCGTCCTGACCGACGACGTACTTGTCGAGGGCGGCTTTAATCTGGTCGGGTCGTTTGAGCTGCAGGGTCATGTTCATTCGTGTTTCTTTGTCAGGATGTTGTCAATCATACCGTACTCGAGGGCTTCCGCGGCACTCATCCAATAGTCGCGGTCCGCGTCGGCGAGCACCTTGTCGAAGGGCTGGCCGGAGTGGGAGGCGATGATTTCGCAGAGCTCGGTGCGGGTCTTCTCGATTTGCTTGGCGGCGATGAGGATGTCCGAGGCCTGTCCCTTGGCGCCGCCGAGGGGCTGGTGAATCAGGACGCGCGAGTGGGGGAGCGCGGAGCGCTTGCCCTTTTCGCCGGCGCAGAGGAGCACGGCGCCCATCGAGGCGGCCATGCCGGTGCAGATGGTCGCAAC
>CAMKAP010000064.1 GCA_946410505.1 uncultured Clostridia bacterium | reverse complement strand
GGAAAGTCTGATCGCCATTGGCAAGGAGCATCTTTGCGATATATCCCCGGCGCGTTTCCAGCAGGAGGACGGCTTAAATACCGCTCTGCCCTATGGCCTGCGCCGCATCCACGCGCTGAACACTCTGACCACGGAGAGCTGCGCCGTGGCGATCCCGTTCCGGGCGCAGGAGATCCAAGACCCCAGCGGCTTGTCTTACGGCATCAACGAGGTCAGCAAGAATCCCATTGTCTGCGACCGCAAGCTGCTTTCCTCACCCCACGCTTTTTATCTTGGTATTTCGGGCTCCGGCAAGTCTATGGGCATGAAGTCCACCATCATGAATGTCGCCCTGGGCACCGACGACGATATTATCATCGTGGACGCCGAGCGCGAGTACGGCACCCTGGCCCGCGCTTTCGGCGGCGAGGTCATAGAGATCAGCCCGAACAGCAATCACCATCTGAATCCGCTGGAAATCCCCGCCGGGTACGAGGATGAAAACCCCGTCGCACAGAAGTCCGAGCTGATTATGAGTATTCTGGAACAGCAGATGGGAACCGGCTCAATCAGCGGCAGCTATAAGTCCATCATTGACCGCTGTACGGCGAACATTTACCGGCCATATCTGAAAGGAAAAGCTCCGGCGCCGCTCTTGACCGACTGGCGAAACGAGGTACTTCGACAGCCGGAACCGGAGGCGCGGGAGCTGGCTTTGACCGCCGAGCTGATCACCGAGGGCAGCTTGAATGTATTTGCCCACGCCTCGGACGTGGATATGGGCAACCGGATCATCGTCCTTGATCTTTACGAAATGGGCGACTCCCTGCGCAAGACGGCGCTTGTGGTCACGCTGGAGGCCATTCAAAACCGCGTCATGGAAAACCGCAAGCGGGGCAAGTTTACCTGGGTATTCATCGACGAGGTATATCTGTACTTCAAGTACCACTACTCCGCGGAAGTGTTGTATAAGGCATGGAAGCGTTTTCGCAAGTACGGAGGTATTCTGACCGCTGCCACGCAGAACGTGGAGGAATGTCTGACCTCCGACACGGCGCGTCTCATGTTCGCAAACAGCGAGTTCCTCATGCTGTTCAACCAGGCGGCCACCGACCGGGCGGAGCTGTCCAGCCTCCTCCATATCTCTGATACGCAGATGGGCTATGTGACGGACGTGGAGCCGGGACACGGCTTGATGCGGGTATCCGGCGCGGTGATCCCGTTTGACTGTACGATCCCGCAAGACACCGAGCTTTACCGCTTAATGAACACAACGCCGGGTCGCGGCTGATATGGAGCACAGCAAAGCAAAAGAGGCCGGGCGCAAAAAAGCCATCCGGGAGAAAGCCAATGCGCTGAAGGACAAGCCGCCACGGAAAGCGCCGACTAAAGATGTCATCAAGCGGGCAGGCAGATTCCGCGCAATAGAGACAGCCAAGAAGCAGCTCACCGAGGCCCAGCAGGCAATAGCACCCGACCAGGAGCAGCAGCCCTATACCGCCGTTGACAAGGTAGAGGACTATGCGAATAGCATAGTAAACGCAGCTATCCATCAGACCAATTATCCACCGCTAAGGCAGCATGGGAATGTGTCTCACCGTGAGACACATTCCCGCAACTCTCAGTCAGCCAAAGCCGATACGCCCAAAGAGCGTATGCGGCGGCAGGCTGTAAAGGAAGCCAGAAAAGAGAAGCCCGAAGCCGCAAAGCAAAGCTCACAAAATGTGTCTCACGGTGAGACATGTTTCGAGATCGCAGAGTATCCGCCTGAACCGCCAAAAGAGCGAATGCGCCAAAGCTATCTGCAGAGCGAGAAGCACAAGCAAAAGGAGACTCCTAGCCCTGATAAGCTAAGCCAAGGTCGTGAAGCAATTACTCCTACGTCAGTTCAGAACAGAAGTGTGACGGCTCAGTACGAGCAAGCCGAAAGCATTTCCCGGCATGGAAGATTATACAAGGACAGGGAGCAAATCACGGGGCAGCGTCAAAGGGCGCTGACCCGTAATACATCCTCAGTCGGAACATCAAAAGCACAGATCGTCAAGGAGCAGGGACGCAGATATGCCCGCGACCAAACGATCAAGCAGATCAAAACAGGCTCCGCAAAAGGCGCGGTTAAGGCCGGTAATGAGTTTATGGAGAAGCTCGGAGCAGCCCTTTCAAGAGCAGTCCGGCCAAGCTCTGACGATCTTATTATGTACGGCGGTTTTGCGCTGATCATGATTGTACCACTTATCATGCTGGCCGGGATCGCCGTCGCCTTGTTTGGTAGCGGTGAGGGACGCAGCACCTATGTTCCTGTCAGTGCAGAGGTGGAGGCGTACACTCCGATCATTCAGATCTATGCCAATCAGTACGGCATTCCCGAATATACCGAGCTGATAAAGGCCGTCATGATGCAGGAGAGCGGCGGGCAAGGTACCGATCCCATGCAATGCTCCGAGTGCGGTTTTAATACACGGTATCCGCGTAGTCCAGGTGGCATCACTGACACGGAGTACAGTATTGATGTCGGTATTCAAAACCTTGCAGATTGCCTGCGCCTGTCCGGCGTCGAAAGCCCAATTGACCTTGATGGCATTTCCCTCGCTCTGCAGGGCTACAACTACGGCAGCGGTTACATATCCTGGGCGCTGGCAAACTACGACGGCTATTCCGAACTGAACGCCATTGAGTTTTCCGAGATGATGGCGGATCGAAGCGGCGCGAGCGGCTATGGTGATAGAGCGTATGTGTCCCATGTACTGCGTTACTATCCTATCGGGCGCTCTCTTATCGGGGCGGGTGATTCCGCATTGGTTGCTGTGGCACTTTCACAGATTGAGAATGAAGGCGGGCTGAAATATTGCGAATGGTATGGATACCCATACCGCGTGGAATGGTGCGCCATCTTTGTGAGTTGGTGCGCTGATCAATGCGGTTATCTAGACACCGGAGTTTTGCCTAAGATGATGGGCGTGCGTCCCTACGTGAACTGGTTTATGGAGCGTGGACAATGGCAAGGCAGGGACTACGAGCCAAGTCCCGGTGATATTATCTTCTTTGATTGGGAAAACGACGGCCTGGCCGATCACGTTGGTATCGTAGAGAGAGTGGAAAACGGTGTTATCTATTCCGTTGAGGGGAATGCCGGCGACACGTGTGCCGAACGGAGTTATTCAGTCGCTTCTTCTCCTGTATATGGTTTCGGCATCCTGGTGGAATAGTCGCGCTCCATGATGCCGCCAAAACATCAAGACGATACTAGACTTCCGAACAAGAGGCGGATCACCAGCTTGATCTATTAGTCTGTGCAGCCCTTTCCACGTTTGATTTGAGGCTGAAAAAAGGTATTCCTTGCTGTACCGGGATCCTGTATCTCATGAGCTGTCTGCTTTATGCCTATAAATCCGTTTTATTGATACAGACAATACAAATATCCTGCCGAAAACCCGTATGCCTGCATTTGACGATGGCTCAACAGACGGGTGGGAGTGTTGTCAAATACCAGGGAAACGATAGAGGTAGAGAAAATGAAGCAGATCAATCGGTTGTTGTCGGCTCTGCTCGCTTTGACAGTGCTGATCCAATGCGGCCCGGTATCCTTTGCGGAGGGCGGAAACGGTACTCTGACACAGGAAATCGACGGCGTTGTCTATACGCAGAACACTGACGGAACGGTTACGGCGGTGTTTCGCGCCCGTGAGCCAATCGTCTGCACGGCGAGGCACAGCGCCCCACGAAGCCTGAGCACAGCGGCAAGGCACCTGGCGCCTGCCACGCGCAGAGGCGCAGAGCTGCATAATCCTCCGATTGAAGAAACCGACGGGGAGTTGGTAGCCGAAGAAACAGCGAAAGAGGCAACACCTACCGAGGAAGCACCTAGCGAGGAAGCACAGACTGAGCAGCGCTCAACGGAAAACCTGGTTACTGAAGAGCCAGAGGATACTTCTGCGACGGAGTCGCTTGTAACTGAAGAGTCCGTGCCGACGGAATCACAGCCGAGCGGGGATGAACCTGCCCAGGATGAAACAGAGGATGGAGAAGAAGCAACGACTCTGGATGACACGTCGGCAGCACAGGAAAACGAGGGTTCCTCTTCTACGATCCCGGATGAGGAATCTGCTGGCGAGACGGGACAGACTGAGTCGGAAAACGATGTGGAAGCTGAGTTTGCCGAAGCAGAAGAAAATGCTATCGCTGATCCGCTTCCGGAAAAAAAGGCTGAGGAAACAGAAGAACCCGTAAGTGAGGACGAAGAGCACATAGACAGCGTGACGTTGTTTGCCGCCGTTGTCCCCGAGAGTTTGGCGGGGCTTGGCAATCACGCCATTATTCATGACTTTTACCTGCATACCTATGTCAATGAGGTAGAGGGCGGAAGCATCTTCACAGCCCATCGGATCGAGGCTGTATGGAGCCCCGGTTCAGTAACTTTTGATGCACTGCCAGCATTCTCCGGGCAGCCTGTTCAAACAAAAAATGTGAGTTCTCCCGGATGGATTTGTTGGGATGTCACCTCACTGGCTGCCGCGTGGTTCGGCGGCTCCTCCTGCGGACTTCTGATCCGCGGAGAGGGCGGGGTAGGGGACCTTGACCTGAGCTCTGCCCAGGCGGAATCTCCGGCGTATTATGTAGTCACATATACTCCACTTTCGGATTCTATCGATCAGGAGCTGAATCTGCAGGTTCATGCCTGCAGTAGAAGCGATAGTTCGGAATTTGGCAATGTTGAACTAAACTGGACACCCGCTTCCTGGGCGGAAGGATATACTGTCGCAGTCTTCAATGGTCAGGAGTATGAGTACTTTCCTGTGGGAAACGGTAGCTTCTGGTCCACGGAAAACAAGGGAATCTGGCCGACTGCCAAGGAAGCTGAGTCGGGAAGCTATCAGTTGCATCATGACGGCGCAGGATCTGAACTTCCTACCGGCTTAACCGAAGAAGACAATGTGGGATGTTCATATTCTTTTAAGTTGATTCCCACTAACCGTTATGGCCAAATGCCAGATGCAGAACAATTTAAGGCGCAGACTGTTCGCTTTGAAAAGGCGCAGGAACCCATCGATGAACAGGCCCTTGATGAAGAACAATCTTCTGAAGAGCCTAAAAAGGAAGCGGAAGAAGTATATGAAATTACTCGGCCTGCTGATCTTTTTCAATCAGCTTCGCTGAATGGATCGATCCCGGATTCCTGTGCCGCTGGCAACCATCTTTACACCTTGATCGAGAGTGTTCCCCCCACATGTAAGAAGGAAGGCTATGACGAATATGTATGCTCCTCCTGTGGCAATGTCAATCGTCATGTTTTCCCTGCCCTCGGCCACAGCTATGACTTTTCCCACCCCGTAAGCTCCAACGCGGCCACCTGCACGAAGGCATCCTACGCCAATTATGATTGCCTCCGCTGCGGTGAACGCTATACCTACGAGGTCAGCGGCCCTCTCGGTCACAATTATGAGTACAGCTATGAACCGTATTCCCGAAATCAGCATAGTGCGTACGGTGTATGCTCTCGCTGCGGAGAGGCCAGTGCGGTAAGCTACGAGTCCCATGTGGACGCAAACAGCGACCATGTTTGCGACCGCTGCGGCTATGCGGACTATCCTGACCCTGCACAGGTGAAGCTTCAAGTTACCGCACACGGCAATGGTATAAACTCCTGCACCGGCTATCTGGAATTGAGCTGGAACACTGTATCCGATGCGACTGCGTATTATGTGGCGCTTTTTAACGGAGAAGTTTATGAGTATATCTCCGTTGGAAACGTGACAGCATGGAGTACGCAAGGCCGCGGCTTATGGCCGACAGAAACGGAGATCGCAGAAGGCCGCTTCCGTCTCCATACGCAGGGCGGCGGTGCTGAGCTTAACATGCTGCCTGCGCTCGCCTATGCCAATGCCGGGAGTGAGCATGCGGGAGACCTCTATTATTACGTGAGCGTCATCCCGGCCAATGCTGCCGGTTATGCCAAACAGCCGCCTGCTGGGACGGTGAAGAGCGTCCGGCTCCCGGATACAGTTCCTCCGGCCCAGGCTTCTTCTGTTTCGGTTGAGCCGGATTCCTACACCAACGCGGATACCGTGCTGCTTAAATGGGAAGGGATCACGGACTATAACGACGTTTCCGGAAGCCCAGTTTCCGACCTCGGTAACGGAAAAGTCCAGTATTGCCTGGATGATGGGGAGAGTTGGCTCGACACGGGAGTTTCTGCAGGAACCGGCAACTGCGAGATTGATGTCTCGGCTTTGGAGGACGGCATCCACGCAGTGTCTCTGCGAGCGGTGGACAGTGCGGGCAACACTGGTACACCGCAGTCGGCGCAGATCCTTATTGACCGCACGCCGCCCACCGTGCCGGAGGCCGCAATTACTCCGACGGACTGGAGCAATGCTGACAGCACAGCGCTCACCTGGAGCGGGATCGCGGATCTGACTGACTTATCACGCGTGGAATATGCCTTTGACGGTGAGGATTATATCTCAACCGGCATTACTGAGAAAGAATACGTAGGATTTCAACTTGATCTGTCCTCCCTTTCTGACGGAGAGCATTTGCTGAGTCTCCGTGCCGTGGATTTGGCCGGAAACGAGGGAGAAGCCTGCACGCTGAGCGTTCTGCGTGACACCCAGGCGCCAACTTATGAGAGCCTAACTCTCACGCCAGACAGTTGGACAAACGGAACAGAGGCAACGCTTTCCTGGGAGGGCCTTGCTGACGCGAACAGCGGTGTTCGGATCATTGAATACCGTGTGGACGACGGCGAGGCAGTATCCCTGCCGATCGAGTCCGCTTGGAGCGAGACCCTGGACATCACTTCCCTTGCTGACGGGGAGCATTCACTGACCGTGTCTCTCGAAGACAACGCGGGCAACCGCGCGGAACACAGCATGAGCATCCTGCGGGATGTCACCTTGCCGGAAATTGAGCTTCTTTCGCCCTTAGATGGCGATGCCGCCAACGGAATCATAGAAGTTTGGGGTTCGGTGAGCGATCTGTCGCTGGCAGAATGGCAGGTGCTTGCTGTCCGTGAAGATGGCAGCGAGCGTGTGCTGGCTACCGGTGATAACGAGACAGATGCGGAACGTATGGCAATGCTCAACTGCTCCGCTTATGAAGACGGCGAATCTGTGGAGCTGCGTATCACGGCTCGGGATCAGGCTGGCAACAACAATACCGTCAGCGGCACAGTCATCATTATTGACAAAAGCGCGGTGCCAATTACCAACTCCGTTACAGTCACCGCCCCTGCGGACAAGGCAAGCATTGACACGCCCCGCATAAACGGCAGCTATACGCTGGATGATGGTGCCACGGAGAAGGAGAGTCTTCTATACATTGACGGCGTGTATGCCGGGCCTGTCAGCGGCGGCAGCTTCGTCTTTGACGCGATTCGCTATGACGAGAACTCCATGCACAGCCTCAGTATCATTACGCGGGATGAAAGTGGTACTGTCGGCTTCAGTCAAGGCCTTTCCACCGTTACGCTTCTCGCGGACGCATTTGAGGACGCCTCATATCTTGCATCCAACTCCGGTGTGGAACTGGGCTGCGGCGCTACCCTGCGCGACGGGAGCGGCAGCCTGATCTCCCAGAGCGTGTCGCCCTCATATCCGATCCTCGCGTTCCGCCTGAGCGTGACGGAGGAACTGCCCGCCGGGACGGCGATCAAGTACTTCTATAGCCTGGATGGCGGCACATCGTGGACGGCCTTTGTGCCCGAAACAGATATTCCGCTCTATGCCAGGCCCGACTCTCTGACTGTCAAGGCAGAGCTGAGCGGCGGGGAGGAAAAGCCCGTGCTCTGCGGCTGGACGCTGTCCGGCGTGATCGAGAGCCGCCCGGTGCGCGTCCTGGTCCGTCTGCTGCGCCCGGTGGAGGAGCTGTCGCTTGCATCCACTACAGTCAGCCGTGCGATCAAGGAACTGGCCGAAGTGCCGGAGGGAAGCGTACGGAAAGCCCAATACAGAAACGGCACCCTCACAGGTGAGGATTTCCGTTTTGACGCCAGAGCTGTTCCGGACGGTACAAAACAACGCATTGCCCTGGCGGCGGAGACTGAGGACGGTATCATTTACGGCAGTGGAGCCAAGGCCATGCTTCTTCTGCGCGAAAGCGTGGGGGAGAGCGGCAGCGTTAGCACACCCGCACTGAAAGCTGAGGGCAAGCTCTATGCCGTCCGGCTGGAAGCACTCTGCGAGGGAACGGTACACTTTTCTTACTCCACCGACGGTAGCGTTTGGCAAGATTTTCCGCTGCGGGACTATCTGTGGCTCCCGCAGCCTGCGGAGCAACTCTACCTGCGTGCAGAGCCGGAGGAGGGCGGCAGACTTCTTGCTTGGCACGCGGAGGGAGCAACGTGCGTGGAAAGCACGGTCACAGTGCAGATCATGTCCGCGCCGGTCAACGTCACTGCAGCCGAATACGGCCCGGATTACTACGCAAACGAAAAGCTTCGGCGCTACGACTTGAGCTGGCGCGATCCCATGGCGTCGGATGAGACAGCCTCCTATACCACTACCTATGAGATTCTCCGCGACGGCAACCGGATCGCTGTCACGGATGCTACCCGCTATACGGACACGGCCTACGTCCCCAACGCCCGCTACGAGATTCGCACCCTGCGCACGTACGATGGCTTTGAGCCGCGCGCAAGCGCCTACAGCGCAGCGGCCGCCGTACGCATGAAAGCGCCGGAGACGGTGAACGGCGTGGACTACAGCGTGCCGGAGCGGAAGCAGAGCGAGTATTTGAACAAGCTCTACGGCGGCGGATACACCTTCACAAACGAGCCTCGCATCCCGAGCGGGGAGGAGATCTTGCTGCGGGCGCTGCTGGGTCGTGTGGATCTCTGCGCTTACGGTCTGGAACCCATTAACTTTAATACTGGCAACTTCTTGCTGGAGACGGCGGATCTGGACTGGGTCGGCCCCGGCGAGAGCCGGCTGACGCTCACGCGCATCTACAACACCCAGAGCCCGGAGAAGGACGGACCCTTCGGCGCGAAGTGGAGCTCCCCTCTGGCGGAGCATCTGCTTGTCTACACTGAGGGCGATGTGCTCTACTGCGCCGAAGGCGGCGCGCAGATTGCCTTCCGCAGGACGGCGGACGGCGCGTATACCGGCGGCGAGCTGCACAATCTGCGTCTGGAGGCCGCGGAGAACGAATTCCGTGTGACGGACGCGGACGGTGTGATTCATGCCTTCACCGGGCTTGGCCTGCTGAAGAGCCTGCAATGGCCGGACGGGAACCGAGTGGAATTCACCCGCGACGGGGACGGCCTGCTCACTGGGGCACAGCTCCCGGGTGGGGAACACCTGAAAATCGAGTGCGACAGAAACGGTCATATCACGGCCATTGTCGGGCTCGGCGGCAGCACGCTCAAATATGCGTATAACGGGAAGTATTTGAGCAAGGTCACGGATACCTCCGGGGCGGAGATCCGCTATGTCTATGATGGCTTGGGCCGCATGACCGAGTGGTACGATGCCGCGGGCAAGCGCCAGGTCAGAAATAGCTATGATAATCGCAGCCGCGTGATCCGTCAGCTTGACGCCAATGGCGGCGAGGCTACGCTCGCATACTTTGACGACCACACTGTTATCACCGACGCGGAAGGATCGGTCAGCGAGGTCTGGTTCGACGCCGAGGGCCGCACCACCAGGACTGTGGACGCAAACGGTG
>CAMKAP010000063.1 GCA_946410505.1 uncultured Clostridia bacterium | reverse complement strand
CGAGGAACGCCTCCATGTCCTCCCTGGCCAGCGCTCCGACCTTCTTGAGCATGGCGCCGTTTTTGCCGATGATGATGCCCTTGTGGCTGTCCTTTTCGCAGTAGATGGTGGCCTCCAGGTCGATGATTCCGTCGTCCCGCTCCGTAAAGCGGGTGATCTCTACGGCGGTACCGTGAGGGATCTCCTTATCCAGGCACTTGAGCAGTTTCTCCCGCAGCAGTTCCGCGCAGATCTGCCGCTCCGGCTGATCGGTGATCATGTCGTCCGGGAAGAAATGCGGACCTTCCTCGGCATATTTTTCCAGCTCCGCCAGCAGCTCGTCAAGCCCTTCACCGGTTTTCGCGGAGACCGGCAGGATCGCGTCAAAGGAATGTCGGGCGTTATAGAGGGCCATGACCTCCAGAAGCCGCGGCTTGTCCACGGTGTCGATTTTATTGATGACCAGGATGGCCGACGCACCGGTCTGCTCGATGCGCTCAATGAGCGCCTCCTCCTGAGGGCCGATGGATGCCGTGGGCTCCACCAGAAGCAGGACACAGTCCACATCAGCCACGCTCTCTTTCACCACATTCACCATATAATCGCCCAGGCGGGTACGGGGCTTATGAAAGCCCGGAGTATCCATCAGTACGAACTGGGTCTCGCCCCGGTTGACAATGGCGGTGATGCGGTTGCGCGTGGTCTGAGGCTTATCGGATACAATGGCGATCTTCTCTCCCACCAGAGCATTGGTCAGGGTGGATTTTCCCACATTGGGTCTGCCGCAGACGGTGATCATAGCGGATTTTGTCATAATACAAGTTCTCCCGTAAATTCCATAATGGTTCTTTTTTGAAGGGGAGGCAGGCTCAGTCGCCCATGATGAGCTTTTCCCGCTCGCGCATCTGCTTTTTCATAGGCCCCTCGTCCAGATGGTCATAGCCCAGCAGGTGCAGAACGGAATGAACGCTCAGGTACATGATCTCCCGCTCAAAACCGTGGCCGAACTCCTCCCCCTGTGCCTCGCAGCGGGGCAGGGAAATCATCATATCCCCCAGCATAACGGCCCCGGTCTCCGGATTGCGCTCACAGTCCTCCGGATCGAATTCACCGGGGACCAGCTCGTTCTGGGGAAAGGACAGCACATCGGTTGCACTGTCGATCCCGCGAAACTCCCGGTTCACACGGCGGATGCCCTCCTCATCGGTCAGCATCACGCTGATGATGCAGGGAACGTGTACGCCTTCGGCATCCAGCGCCATTTTCACAGCCTTTTTGATCAAGGCGGCGGCGTTGTTGCGGCCGAGATTCCTGACCTCCCGGCTCACATACACTTCATGTTCCATTTTTCTCTCCTCAATCCTCAAGCCTTTTTATAACGTTTGGGCGGCTGCCGCTTGGCCGGTTCCGTGGGGTGCTTCTTGTCGTAAACCTCATAGGCCTCGATGATTTTCTGCACCAGACGGTGGCGCACCACATCGGCGCCGGTGAGCTCACAGATGGCTATATCGTCGATGCCCTCCAGCACTCGCATCGCCACCTTCAGACCGCTGACCTTGTCCTCCGGCAGGTCGATCTGCGTCACGTCGCCGGTGATGACCACCTTGGAGCCAAAGCCGATGCGGGTCAGAAACATCTTCATCTGTTCCCGTGAGGTGTTCTGCGCCTCGTCCAGGATGATGAAGCTGTCATCCAGGGTGCGGCCGCGCATGTAGGCCAGCGGCGCCACCTCGATGTTGCCCCGCTCCAGGTATTTCTGATAGGTCTCCGCGCCCAGCATGTCAAAGAGCGCGTCATACAGCGGGCGCAGATAGGGGTCCACCTTGCTCTGCAGGTCGCCGGGCAGAAAGCCCAGGCGCTCCCCCGCTTCAACGGCCGGTCGGGTCAGGATGATGCGGTTGACCTCCTCCGCCCGGAAGGCGGCCACAGCGGCGGCCACAGCCAGATAGGTCTTGCCGGTGCCGGCAGGACCTATGCCGAGTGTGATGGTATTGTCCGCAATGGCCTCGCAGTAGTTCTTCTGCCCCAGGGTCTTGGGCTTGATGGGCTTTCCCTTGGCCGTGATGCAGATCACATCCCCGGCCAGCTCCTGGATTTTGGTTTCTTTCCCCTCGCCCACGAGCTTCAGGATATAGCGCACGTTCTGGGCGTCGATATTCTCTCCCCGCGCCGCCAGCGTCAGGAGCCCGTTGATGGCCTTCTCGGCCAGCATCACGTCCTCCGCCTCGCCGCAGATGTGGATCTTGTCGTCCCGGTCCAGCACCTTGACGCCGAGTTCCGTTTCGATAATGCGCAGATTCTGGTCGAAGGAGCCGAATACGCTGATCACATGCTCCATCCGTTCCACTTCAATGGTTTTTTCGATCATAGGGATTCCTTTCACGGCGAAGGGGCCTCCGCCTGTGTCTCTTGTATCTGAGCGATATTTTCAAAGCATCTCGCGCGCATCGTAACATAGACTGCGCCGTCCTTCTCGGTCACCGAGAAGCTGCGGCTGACGATCTCGCCCGCGATTTGCCCCTGCAGATAGGTCTCCAGCCGTTTCTGCATCGGAGCAACTGCCGGGCTCTCCGCTTCCGCAGTGCGGTATCGCAATCGGTCTTCTCTGACAATGCGGATGGGCAGGGCAAAAAGCCCTTTGAGCCCCAGGTCATATTCCTGTACGATTGTATCATATCCGTCAAGCGTGTTTCTACTCTTTCCGTAAAAATTTATCCTGTTTTCTCCAAATTGTAGGGCAAAACGACTGCTCTTCCAGAGGACTTCGGTCTTATTCGCGGATGCGGGCGGGCAAATAGCCGTCAGCTCATACCAGGTATCGGCCCAGACTTCTCCCCTGGCGCGCACAAAGCGCCGAGGTCCGGTGATGCTGTCAAGCGTTCCGCTGACCAGCACTTCCCCCATCTGCACCGCCTGTCCGGCACGCACCAGGGCTTTGCCGTTGAGCACGGACACCCGGCGAACAATGCCGCTTTGGGAAGCAATCAGGCTGCAGGCGGCGCTTTCCCGATAGATTTCCGGCTTTTCTTCCCGTTCCCGCACCAGCACCGCCGCCCGGGACCCGCTGATATTCACGCTGAGCCAGGAAAGCTCCGGCAGCTCAAGGATGGCGCGGCTTCGGATGCTGTCCCCCGAGAGCGAAGGCCAGAAGCACCCGCGCGCAAGCCCAGCATCGGACAGCGCGCGCAGGATCCTGCCGCGATTCAATTGCTCGGCGCCGATCACCTCAATGTCCCAGATAAAGAGTGAGGAGAGGAGCAGCATCGCCGCCGTCAGCATCGCCGTCAGCAGCAGCCACATACGCAGGCGAAGGGCGCGGCGGTACCGGCTTCCACCCCGCAGCTGCAGCAGCCGCAGTTCACACTGACAGCGCTCGCACTCAGCGCGCAAACGCGCAAGGTCTCTTTCGTCCACCGCGCAGCGCAGGGTCTGCCCGTCCACCGTCTGAACGCCGCGCAGGGAGATCCCCGCCTCCGTGCAGCGGTTGACAGCCGCCTCCGGAAATACGCCAAAGATCTCCGCTTCCGCCTCGCCTCGGATGCGGTACGTCAGTTTTCCCATATTCCGCTCCATGATATATCCAGCAGCTCACCGCGCACCAGCAGCTCCTCCCGGTTCATGGCCGCGATGCGCAGCTCTCTCCCGCTCAAACACATCTGTCCTTTTTTGAAATTGACCGTTATGCGCTCCCTGTTGTACTCCAGGATCCCCCGGTGGTTTTCGATCAGCGCACGGCTCCCGTTCGTGACTGTGAGCCGCGGTGCGCCAGAAAGCGCCTCCTCCGGCAGCTCCAGCCGCTCGGCCAGGCTGGGGAAAGCCCCTCCCTTTTTCTTCAAGCGCGACCACCTCCGTTTGTAGTAATCTATGCCCCTGCGCCATAGATTACTACCATCCGAAACAAGCGAGGTATGGGAAATGAAAAACAAGCTGGCGGTCTTCGCCGCGCTCTGCGCTCTTTTCACGCTGACGGCAGCCTCCGGGCAGGCCATCCAGGGATGCCGGGAGGGCCTGCGGCTCTGCGTGGAGCTGATTCTCCCCTCTCTGTTTCCCTTCTTTGTGCTCTCCGCGCTCCTTGGAAAGCTGGGACTTCCCGCCGCGCTGGGCCACGCGCTCTCGCCGCTCGGCGAAAAACTGTTTCATGTATCTGGCGCGGGCTGCACCGCGTTTTTCATGGGGCTGCTGGGCGGCTATCCGCTGGGTGCGGCCTATATCGCGGATCTGGCGGAGAGCGGTGCCGTCAGCGATGAGGAGGCGGGGCGCCTTCTTGCCTTCTGCAACAACTCCGGTCCGGCTTTTTTTCTCGGCGCACTGGGGACAGGCGTGTTCGCCTCAGCAAGGCTGGGACTGCTTCTATATGGGGTTCACATTTGTGCCGCCTTGCTGACAGGCCTTCTGCTGCGCGGCGCACGGCAGGAGCGCGCAGCGCCGGTCTCTGTGCCAAGACCGTACTCCTTCTCACGTGCGCTGCCGGAGGCCGTACGCCAGGCGGTTACCGCCGCGCTGAATGTCTGCGGGTTTGTGGTGTGCTTTGCGGTATTCACGGGGCTTTTAAACGCAAACGGAACGCTTTCCCTGCTGGCGGGCCTGCTCTCGGAACTGATCGGACAGCCTCTCACTTGGTGCAGCGCGCTGCTCACAGGTTTTTTCGAACTGGGCGGCGGGATCGGCGCCATGCGGGGACTGAATCCCACGCCGCTGAACCTTGCGCTCGCGGCGGGACTGATGGGCTGGGGCGGCCTGTCGGTCCACTTTCAGACACTTGCCCTGCTGGCAGATACAAATATAAAAAGCGCCCCGCACACGGCAGGGCGCCTTCTGAGCGCTGTGATAAGTTTTTTCCTTGCCTTCGTTTTCGCCCATTTTCTCTAAAAAGCGAAAACAATACCGGCAACGGCGGATGCCAGAATGAAGAAAACCGGGTGGAGTTTCTTCGTCTGCCTGACCAGACGGGTAAAGACCAGCAGCACGGCTGCAAGCAAAGCAGCCTTCCACTTGAAAAGGCCCAGGAGAGACCCCGTCGCAGCAAAGGCGTCCAGGTCCAGCAGCGTCACCTTCACCACCAGCATTCCCGCCGCGGCGATCAGGCCCAGCGAGCAGGGGCGCAGGCCATAAAAGGCGGCGTCCACGTATTTGTTCTGCCGAAAGGCAGCCAGCACGCGGGCCACCAGCAGAATGATCAGGATCTCAGGGGTCACAAGCCCCAGAGTAGCCGTCACCGCGCCGGGGATCCCGGCCGTGGTAAAGCCCACATAAGTGGCCATGTTGACGCCGATGGGGCCGGGCGTAGACTCGGATACGGCAATCATATCCGCAAGCTGCGCGGCGGTGAACCAGCCGGTGCGCGTGGACATGTCGTAGAGGAAAGGCAGCGTGGCCATGCCGCCGCCGACCGCAAAGAGTCCTGTCTTGAAAAACTCCCAGAACAGACGAAGCAAAATCATTTTCCGCGCACCCCCAGTCTGGTAAAGAGGATGCCGGCTGCGGCGCAGAGCACCACAAAGACGACCGGCGATACATCCAGGAACACGGAAAACACAAAGACCGCAACGCAGAGGAGCAGGGCCGCCCTATCGGGAACGGCCCCTTTCCACAGTTTGACGACCGCGTTGAAAATCAGGACGCAGACGCAGACACGGATGCCGGCAAACGCGCTTTTGACAGCGGGAATGTCGGCAAAATTGGACAGCACACCGGCGATGAGACTGATGATAACGAGCGAGGGGAACACGACCCCCAGGGTAGCAAAGATGCCGCCCATAGCCCCCGCGACCTTGTAGCCCACGAACGTCGCGGTGTTCACCGCGATGACACCGGGCGTGCACTGGCCGACCGCGTAGTAGTCCATCAGTTCTTCATGGCTGGCCCAGCCCTTGTTCTCCGAGATCTCCCGATCCAGGATCGGCAGCATGGCATAGCCGCCGCCGAAGGTCATAACGCCGACCTTGGCAAAAGCCAGGAACAGTTCCAGCAGGGTTTTCATTTGCCAATGTTCTCGGCATAGTTCTGATATTTGGCGATCTTGGCGGCGCAGTCCTCACTGCTCTTGCCGCGAGCCAGCAGGTAGACCTTGATCTTGGGCTCGGTGCCGGAGGGACGGACGATGAAGTTGCTGCCGTCAGCCAGCTCGAAATACAGCACATTGGAGCCGAAGAAAGGCGTCTTGTCGATCTTGCCAAGACCCGCCACGGCGATGCTGCCGTCCAGATAGTCGCGCAGGCGGATGACTTCCTCACCCGCAATGCTCTCGGGCGGGTTGGCGCGCATGTCGTCCATGATCTGCTTCATCTTGGCCATGCCCTCAAGACCGGGCATCACCAGGTTCAGCGTCTTCTCGGAATAGTAGCCGTACTTCTCATACAGGGCCTTGAGCGCGTCGAGGAGGGTCATGCCCTTCAGGTGATAGTGGGCGGCCATCTCAGCAATCATCATGGAGGCGGAGACGGCGTCCTTATCGCGGACGTAATCGCCCATCATGTAGCCATAGCTCTCTTCGAAAGCGAAGATGTATTCATAGCTCCCGGCGGCTTCCCAGGCGGCGATGCGCTCGGCCATGAACTTGAAGCCGGTGAAGGTATCCTCAAAGTGGACGCCGTTGGCCTCGCAGATGGTGCGGGCCATGCTGGTGGAGACGATGGAGTTGAGGGCGCCGGGATTTTTGGGCATGGTGCCGGTGCTCTTTCTGGCCTGGATGATATAGTCCAGCAGCAGGCAGCCCATCTGGTTTCCGGTGATGGTCACATACTTGTCGCCGTCGCGCACCATGGTGCCCACGCGGTCAGAGTCGGGGTCGGTGCCGATGATCAGGTCGCTGTCCACCTTCTTGGCCAGATCGACGGCCAGGTAGAAGCCCTCGGGATTCTCCGGGTTCGGGGAGACGACGGTGGGGAAGCTGCCGTCGATGACCATCTGCTCGGGCACAGGATAGAGGTGCTTGATGCCCAGGCGCTTGAGGGCCTCGGGGACCAGCTTGTGGCCGCAGCCGTGGAACGGGGTATAGACAATCTTCAGATCGTCCGCCGCAGCCTTGACGGCCTCGGTGTCGATGGCCATGGCGAGCGTCTTCTTCAAAAAGGCCTCGTCAGTCTCTTCGCCGATGACCTCAATGAGGCCCGCCTTCACAGCTTCGTCAAAATCGCAGGTCTTGAAGCCGGTGAAAATATCGATCTCGTTCATCAGGCGGGCAATGGCGTCGGCGTGCTGCGGGGGCAGCTGGGCGCCGTCGGACCAGTAGACCTTGTAGCCGTTGTATTCTTTGGGATTGTGGGAAGCCGTAATGTTGAGGCCGGCGGTGCAGCCGTAGTAGCGCACGGCAAAGCTCAGTTCCGGAGTGGGACGCAGCGCATCGAAGATGCGGACATGGATACCGTTTGCCGCCATGACACAAGCCGCCTCACGCGCAAACTCCACGCCGTTGAGACGGCAGTCGTGGGCAATGGCGATGCCCTTGGCCTTGGCCTCCTCGCCCTCGGCGCAGATGACCGTGGCAAAAGCCTGGGTCGCATGACGCACCACATGCACGTTCATGTGATGCAGGCCAAGCTTCATGGTGCCGCGCAGACCGGCAGTGCCGAATTCCAGCGGGGCGAAGAAACGGCTCTCGATCTCCTTCTCATCGTCCTTAATGGCGTCGAGCTCCGCCCATTCCTGCTCGGAGAGTGCGGGGCTGTCCAGCCAGCGCTGGTATTCTTCCTTAAAGTTCCTCATGGTGTTCCTCCTCAATCAATATTTTCGCTTCATTCAGAAGATTTGCCGGGACATATATTTCGACGCCGTAGCCGCTGATCCCCAGGACCACGCGGCCAAGACTGCCTTCCGCGCGTTCCATGCACAGGCAGGGAATGCCATAGGCCTTCAGCATGTTGACTGTCAGCTGATCGGCCAGGTCATTGCAGCTTCTCAGGCAGAGATAGGCCGGTTCCTCCGGCTCTCCGTTTTCCTTCCTGGGCCAGGAGCGCAAAAGCTCTCCGTCCTGAAACTGGCCCCAGGTGATTTTATTCTGAACCGCCATTCTCACCCTCCACTTTTTTCATGCATTTCATACATAGAATATTATATACTAAAAAGCACAAAAAGGGAAGCCATTATTTATGATAACGGCTTCCTTCCGTTTGTCGATATGGTATCGACAAACAGAAGCCGGTTTTATAAGCTTGAATCGCTTATAAAACCGGCGATGATTGAACGTGAAGAGGGAATACCCAATCCCCTCTTCACAATCTCCCCATGCATATCCAGCTTTGGTCTGTTATTTATGATACCGGCTGCCTTCTCTGATCTTAAACCCGCGATAGAGCTGTTCGGCGAGCATGACCCGTGCCAGATGGTGGGGAAAAGTCATTTTTGACATGCTCAGGCGAAGATCCGCCCGGTTCTTCACGCTCTCGGCCAGGCCGAAGGAGCCGCCGATCACAAAACAGAGCCTGGGCTTGCCGGAGTTTTCCCGTCCGGCGATCAGCTCCGCCATGGCTTCGCTCGGCATCTGCTTTCCTTCCACGCAGAGAGCGACAAGAAACGCATCCTGCGAAACAGCCTTCAGGATCTCCCCCGCCTCTTTCTCCAGCGCCGCCCGGATGAGCGCCTCGGATGGCTCTTCCGGCAGACGCTGTTCGGTGATCTCCACACAATCAAAGCGGCAGTAAGCGCCGAGGCGCTTGCGGTATTCTTCAAAGGCATCTATGTAGAATCGCTCCCGCATCCTGCCGACACAGATCAGTTTTACCTGTAGCAAAGCGCTCTCCTTTCCACCGGCACCGTGAGGCAGCCGGAAACCGGTGCGCAGCAGAGCCAGGCTCCCGTCCCTTCCAGTGCTGCGCGCGAAGCGGCCAGGGCCAGTTCGGGCTTGTTGTTTTCCCGGCTCAGATGTCCTAGGATGATCCGCGAAGTCCCGCTCTCGGCAAGCTGCCTTGCGAGCTTCGCGCAGTTTTCATTGGACAGATGCCCGTGATCCGAGAGAATGCGGCGCTTAAGATATACCGGATAAGGCCCATAAGACAGCATCTGCTCATCATGGTTGGACTCGATGAGCACCGTATCGGCCCCCAAAAGTCCTCCGGAGATTTCCTCCGTCACACAGCCCATGTCCGTAGCCATGGCAAAGACCGCCTCGCCCCGTATACGGTAGCCCACGCTCTCGTCGGTGTCATGGGGCGTGTGGAAAGCACGCACCGCAAACCCGCGGACAGCAAACTCCTCCCCCACCGGGATCACGTGAAGACTGCGCTCGATCCCGGGCAGCATGCCGTAAAGCCTGCTCGCCACCGCGCGCGGCGCATAGACCGGGACGTTATGATACTTCAGCATCATCTTCAGCCCGGAAATATGATCGGAGTGCTCATGGGTGATGAGCACTCCGTCAATCTCTTCGATCCTGTGGCCGGCCCGCGCAAGAGCCTCTTCGGTCCGACGCATGGAAATCCCGGCGTCGATCATCAGATTCGTATCACTGCCGGAGAGCAGCAAACAGTTGCCGGACGATCCGCTTGCAAATACAGTAACCTCCATCAGCTGACAGAAATGATCTTGTCCGCTGCGTCCGACTGTTCGGGGAAGCTGACGAGACTGATGTCCGCACCGAGAGAGCGGAGCTTGCCGACGAAGTTTTCGTAGCCGCGCTCGATAAAGTGGATGTCCTCCACCTGGGTCTCGCCCGCGGCACACATACCGGCGATCACCATCGCAGCGCCGGCGCGCAGATCGCAGGCCTGCACGG
>CAMKAP010000062.1 GCA_946410505.1 uncultured Clostridia bacterium | reverse complement strand
TCGGCGGGCATTTGCTTTACCGGCGCACGGTTCTGGCAGGGGCAGAGAAGCCTAGGGAAGGCCGCGAATGGGAGCTGCTGCGGGAGGAAATGGAGGCTGTCGGTGAAGAGAAGCTGGAGCTTGTCCGCTCCGCCAAGGTGCAGACACCGGTGGTCATCGGCCTTTTGCGGGACGAGACCGTACTGGTCCTCCCTGAGCGGGATTACAGCGAGGAGGAGCTGCGGCTCCTATTCCGACATGAGCTGGTGCATGTGCAGCGGGAGGACGCCTGGCTCAAAATGTTTCTGGTCTTCTGTACGGCCATGGTCTGGTTCAATCCCCTCCTGTGGCTCTCCATGCGCCGGGCAGCCGAGGAGGCGGAGCTGAGCTGTGACGAGACCGTGCTCTCCGGCGCCGGAGACGCAGAGCGGCGACGCTATGCGGAATTGATCCTGAGCACTGCAGGGGACGCGCGGGGCTTTTCCTCCTGTCTGTCCGCTTCGGCCGAAGGACTGCGCTATAGGCTCAGGAGTGTTGTAAAGCCGGCCAAAAAGATCGGCGGCAT
Source organism: uncultured Clostridia bacterium (assembly GCA_946410505.1). The sequence continues at coordinate 9,163 of CAMKAP010000062.1, read as the reverse complement.
TCTGCTTTTGTCCTTCGCGGCCTTTGGGCTGACGGCAAGCTGCGGCATTGTGAGCGTCGCGGTGGACAGCGGCAGGCTGGGGCCGCGCTATTTCAGCTCCGAACTGACGGAAAGGATGACGGCGGTAAGACTGGGAAACGACGGACAGGTACGGACCGTGGCCTGCCGGGACCCGGAGGCGCTGACGGCGTATCTTGCCGGGCTGGAGCTGCTGCAGGATGGCGGTGAGCGGCCCACCGAAGCGTATATGGAGATCGTCTATGGTACGCCGGAGGGAGCGGAGGCGGACTATCTGGTGATCCTGCTGCAGGATCACACGCTCCGCGTCAACTCCCGCAGAGATGGGGTGCGCAGCTCCGCGCTGTACCGGCTGTACGAAGAGACGGACTGGGAGTGGCTGCACGGCTGTCTCGACGAATCAACAAGCTGGGTATGATACCGGATGCTTCGCGGACAAAATCGTTTTTGAATCGTTTTATCGAAGAGTAGTATAAATCCTCCCAACTCCGTAAATAATAGGCACGTAATCCTTTTTTTTACGGAGGTATGAGCATGAACAGCAGAAACTCCGGCGGGAAGCTGGAGGCGTTTTTCATGGGGAAGGGCTTCTACATAGTCCTGTTCCTCTGCGCATCAATCATCGGCGTGTCTGCCTGGATGATGGCGGCGGGAGAGCGGACTATGGCGGAAGACTTTCAGACGATGAACCGGCAGGATCTGGAGAACCACCGGGTTGAAACTGTGATCCTGCCGCCCGAGCAGGAGGCGCAGCCGGCCATGGCGCCGGAAACCCAGGTCGTGCGGCCAGAGAGCGAAACGAGCGACGGGGAAGAGACGGAAACGGACGAGGTCTGGCGCCAGGGCGATGTGCTGGAGGCTGCGGCTCCGGTCTATGTCTGGCCGGTCAGCGGCCAGGTAGAGCGCCGCCATGACAACAGCGTGCTGAGCTACGACGCCACTATGCGCGACTGGCGCACCCATGAGGGCATCGACATCGCGGCGCCGCTGGGCGAGACGGTGTTCGCCGCCCATGCGGGCAGCGTGGAGAGCATCGCCCAGGACGATCTCTACGGCACGGTGGTCACCGTGGCGCACGGCGACGGCGGACGCACGGTCTATGCAAACCTGGCGGAGATCCCGGCGGTCAGCGTGGGCGACTGGGTGGAGCCCGGCGACGTGATCGGCGCCGTGGGCACCACGGCCCTGTGCGAGATCGGACAGGGGACTCACCTGCATTTCGCCGTTACTGTGGACGGCGTGAACGTGAACCCGCTGGACTATCTCCCGGGCTGAAAACGAAAAAGAGCTGAGGCGATAAGCCTCAGCTCTTTTTGCTCGAAAAAATGCGGTCAGATGTACTGCTTGTGCTCGAGATGGTCGTACCACTTCTCCAGCAGGGGAGCCAGCATGGCGGTGGCCTTCATATCCAGGTTGAAGATATAGATCGTAAAGGTGACCACGAAAAAGCAGAGCGCGGCCAGCAGCAGATACAGGGGAAATTTGAGAAGTTTCGACATTGTTGCTCTCCTTCCAATAATCAGCTAAATCACGCCGAAGGAATTCAAATCCGTTTTTGCCGCGGGAAAAACGCCTGAAGGCGAAAATCAGTAGGCCTCGTTGTCGGGGATGATCTCCAGCGAGGGATCCAGCGGCTCCTCCCGCATGACCGTGCGCATGTAGTTGTTGACCTGGTCGCGGATGGCCTGGCGGGTGAAGACGCGGGGATCGCAGAGGTCATGGGAGACCCACATGATGTGGATGCCGCGCTCGCGGGCCTGCTCCTCGAACATGCCGTGCATACCGGTCAGTGCCTTGCAGGACATATGCTCCCACATCATGACCATGTCCGCATTCATCTTCTCGCACAGCTCCCACAGGTCGTCCAGAAGGACCTTGTAGCCGCCGTGGGTATGGTTGCGCATGATCATTTCCATGTTGAGCATGGCCATGTCGCGGTAGGCCTGCTCGCGGTTTTCGGGAGTGTCCTCCTCGGCGATCATCTCGGTGTTGATGACGGAGAGCATGTCGGTCAGCGGCACGACGCCCCAGCACTGGACCATCCAGTAGAGCATGTCGATGACGTACTGCGGCTGCACGCCCCAGACGATGGCGCGGTGGCGGTACTCCCTGGCGTACATGCGCTTGGCGCGGTAGCCCTGCTCGGCAAGCTGCAGCAGCTTGTGGTCGATCGTCACGAAGTCGGCGTTGCGGCCGGAGTTGCCCATGTAGTTGGTGTCGTTGTAGAGGCTGAAAGCGGCGCCGAAGAACTGGGGATAGGGCGTGGAGTTGATCTCCATCTGGGCGATGCGGCAGCGGGTCGCGTCGTTGACGCGCTTGGCGGCGGCAAAGTACACGTCCCAGTCCCACTTCTCGCCGGTGTGCTCCTCGACAAAGGCGATGGCCTTCTTGATCTCGGTGGCCGCATAATCCATAACGTCCGGCTCCTTGTGGCGCAGCGGGGTGGCCAGCTGGAAGGTGGGGATGCCGTACTCACGCTCGAGACGCTTGGCGATGATGCCGTTGCCCATCAGAGAGCCGTCGCAGGTGGTGTTGTTCTGCACGGCGCACTTGCCGAGCACGCAGAAATCGTCGTCAATGGAGATGCCGGCCTCGGCCTCGGGCATGGGGCAGACGTCACCGGGGATGCCGTACTGCTGGGCAATGTCCAGATAGTGCATGACATTGAACTGGTGGAAGATATTGGAGGCGAACATAGTGGGCACCTCGCGCAGGATGGTGTGCACCTTTTTGGTGTCGAAGCCCATCATGAAGGTGACCATGGAGTTTTCATCGGTGATGACGCACTTGTCGGAGTAGGCCACGTCGTTGCCCACGCGGCGGTCGCCGCGGAAGCAGTTGGCGATGGCCTGAGTCACGTCGGCGATGACGAAGTTGAAGGAGGTGTGGGCGATACGCAGCGCCTCGTCGCGCAGACCGATGGTGAACTTGTCCATGCCGTGGGGCACGAAGAGATAGCTCATCATCCAGCGGTAGCGGAAGAAGCCCTTGATGTTGCGGGGCACCACGATGAAGCGGGCCAGAACAAAGATCAGGTACAGCCAGCGGGTGTAATCGTAGAAGGTGTCCTTTACGCCGCGCCACTCACGGCGGGCGCGGACCTTCAGCTTCTCGTCATAGATCTTGCCGGGCGACTGCTCACCGGCACGCTTGACGGGATTGACAATCTTTTCAACCGTTTTCATGCCTGCTCACCTCTCTGAATCTTCTTGATCTCAATGCTCTCCACGAAGGCCTGCACGCGGGTGCGCATCTGACCGGCGGAGGAGGCAATGTTGTAGGGGCGGTCGACGGACAGGACGGGATAGCCGAAGTCCTTGTTCAGCATGGAAGCGCCAAGCGTTCTCTCATAGGCCCAGGGGTCGCAGAACTTGACCTGCTCATAGATGATGCCGTCGGCGCCGTACTCGCGGGCCAGATCGGCCACATACTGCTTGCGGCCGTAAACCTTGTCCATGCTCATCATGCGCGGACACTGGCAATTGCGGATGTAGTGGCGGCAGACCTGGGTGAGCGCATCCTCCTCGTCTTTGAGGACGATCTCCTCGCGCCCGGGGTAGGAGCCGAAGCAGAAGCGGTCGCAGCAGACGAGAGCGCCCTGCTCCTCAATGAGCTTGATGAGGTCGGAGTCGTCCAGCTCGGAGCCGACCACCAGCAGGCGGGCGCGGTACTCCTTTTCGTCCGGCTCGCGGGTCTTGAGCTCTTCCAGGGTCTCCTCCAGCTTGTCGAGGATCAGGTACTTGGGACATACGTAGCTTGCCAGGCACAGCACGTGGAACTCGTAGCCGGTGATGCGGGGCCTGTCGCCCTTGCGGAACTCGCCGATGGCGCGGATCAGGCGGCAGAGCCGGTTGTGCCGTTCCACAGCTTCGCGGATGGCGGCGTCTGACACGTCTACGCCGTAGTTTTTCTTGAGGGGATTGAGGATGTGGTTTGTGCACTGCAGCACAGCCAGGTCCACATCGCTGTCGGTGTTCTTGAAGGCGATCTCCATGTACTCATGGAAGAACTTGGGATTGCCCTCGCCCATGGTGTGCAGCAGCTCCATGTTCTCCACCGCGCGGTTCATCATGGTGCAGCCGTCGGGCGTGATGACGCAGTCGGCAAAGTTGAAGCCGCCTTCGATGGCGCGCTCGAGCAGGGCGCGGCTGGGCTCGCACAGAAGGTTCGTCATGTAATAGGTGGCGATATCCATGGAGCCGGTATGGGGCGCAAAGAGACGGATGGAGCAGCAGTCCCCCAGGTTCAGCAGGGGTTCGGGTACGTTTTCACAGGTGTAGGCGACGCAGATCTTGCCGTCGTTCTTGGCCTGAACGATCAGCGCGTTGTTGGCCTCCTGCAGGAGGTTTTCAAAATAAATCAGATGTTTCAGGTCTCTCATTTGATCCCTCTTTCCAAAATAAAGTACCTGTTTACAGTTTATCAATACACCGGGGCAAAATCAAGTTCGGGGGCGACTCCCTCCCGAATTTCATCGAAATCGTCAAAAATTTTTAAACTCCTTTTATGCAAAGCGACAGGGACGATGTATAGACATTTTAGACAAAAATGTCACATCGTCCCTGCACTTTATGTTTTGATACAGCCGGACTGCCGGTCAACCGAGCGCCACATTCAGAGATACCGGGTTGTGGTCGGAGTTTTCAAAGCCCAGATCCAGCGTCTCGGCGGAATTGACCGTCACATTGTCGGATACGAGGAAGCCGTCGATGATGTAATACTGGGTGTGGGCCGTGTCGACGGGATCATAGGGCTGGTTGAGCAGACGGCAGCTTGGCGTCTGCAGGTCATAGACATAGGAGAAGCCCTCCGGCAGCGCCTCATTCTCCAGCACGCCTGGCTGCCAGTATTCGGGGTCGATCATCGGGAACACGTCCAGCGAGCCCGGGAAGGTCTGGTTGAAGTCGCCGCCCGCGATCACGTAGTTGCCCTTTTCGTATTCCTCCCGCAGCAGATCCATCAGCTGCCGGGTCTGGGCGATCTTGCCCGTGTTGTCATCATATGCCTCGAGGTGGAGGTTTACGAGCACAAGCTCCTTCCCACTCCCTTCAACGGGCAGGCGGCTGACCAGCAGGCAGCGCTTGAGATTGGCGGTGCTCAGCGGCCAGGAGAAGGGGCAGGGGAGGGAGACGCGTTCGGCCTCGTCGATCCGGTATTCGGAGCTGGTCATCAGGCCGCTGTGCACCTTGCCGATGGGAGGCCAGGGGATGGGCACAAAGGGGCAGGAGTAATTGAGCGCATGGACGGACTGGCCGATGGAGAGCATCTCCGTCTCGTTGATGCCGTAAGTGCGCTTCGAGTCGGTATCCACCTCCTGGAGGATGACCATGTCGTAATCGCCCACGCCCAGCTGCGCGCCGATGCCGGCCAGGTAGCGCTGAACCGTAAGCTTGTCGGCGGACATGGAGTTCTGCCCGCCGTCCATGAAGAAGTCGGACTCCGCGCCGAGACCTGCGTAGCCGATGTTCCAGGAGAGAATGCGCAGATTCTGCCCCTCCTTGAGAGCGGGAAGCGGCTGCGCGGGCATGTCAAAGAAGCTCAGCGCCTCCGTGGGCGCGGGCTTGAACTCCGTCACGGTCAAAAAACCGAAGAGGCCGCCCACGGCCAGCACGAGCACCAGAAGCAGGAGCAGCAGGACTTTCAGAAGCTTTTTCATGGTGGATACCTCCACTTTTTGTATCATACATGGATTGTATCATCTTTCCACGAAAGCATCAAGCAATATTCGTCAAACTTGCCGGATTGTAAGAAAAGGGGAAAGAGGGTATAATGAATCGAAAAAGAAAAACGGAGGGCTGTTTTCATGAGCTATGAACTGATCAAACGGCAGGACCCGGAGGTCTACGAATCCATGATGCGGGAGCTGCAGCGCCAGCGCGACCACCTGGAGCTGATCGCCTCGGAAAACTTTGTGAGTGAGGCTGTCATGCAGGCCATGGGCAGCCATCTGACCAACAAGTACGCCGAGGGCTACCCCGCCGCCCGCTACTACGGCGGCTGCCAGTATGTGGACGAGGTGGAAACGCTCGCCATCGAGCGGGCCAAGAAGCTCTTCGGCGCAGAGCATGCCAATGTGCAGCCCCACTCGGGCTCCCAGGCCAACGTGGCTGTGTACCTTGCCCTGCTCAAGCCGGGCGATACCATCCTGGGTATGGATCTGAGCCACGGCGGCCATCTGACCCACGGCTCCAAAGCATCCATTTCCGGCAAGTATTTTGACGCTCAGTTTTACGGCGTGGACCCCGAGACCGAGACCATCAACTACGACACGGTGCAGCAGCGGGCCGAGGAAGTGAAGCCGAAGATCATCATCGCCGGCGCCAGCGCCTATCCCCGGTTCATCGACTTCAAGCGGATGCGCGAGATCGCCGATTCCGTGGGCGCCTACCTGATGGTGGACATGGCCCATGTGGCTGGCCTTGTGGCCGCGGGCGTGCATCCGAACCCGGTGCCCTATGCCCATGTGGTCACCACCACCACCCACAAGACGCTGCGCGGCCCTCGCGGCGCTCTGATCCTCTGCACGGAGGAGCTGAAGAAGAAGATCAATTCCGCCGTCTTCCCCGGTACCCAGGGCGGCCCCCTGATGCACATCATCGCCGCCAAGGCCGTCTGCTTCGGCGAGGCGCTGCAGCCGGAATTCAAGGCCTACCAGAGCCAGGTGGTCAAAAACGCCGCCGCGCTGGCCGAATCCCTGCAGAATAACGGCGTGCGTCTTGTCTCCGGCGGCACAGACAACCATCTGATGCTGGCCGACGTGATGAGCAAGGGCAAGACCGGCGCCGAGGTGCAGGATCTGCTGGACGCGGCCAACATCACCGCCAACAAGAACACCATCCCCTTCGACACCCAGTCCGTGAAGCTGACCTCCGGCATGCGATTTGGCAGCCCGGCCGTCACCAGCCGCGGGCTGAAGGAGGAGGAGATGCGGCAGATCGGCGGCTTCATCGCCCGCCTGATCGAGGAGGGCGAGAGCGCCGTGCCCGAAGTGCGGGAGCAGGTCATTGAGATGACGCGCCGCTTCCCCCTCTACCCCGAAATGTAAACGCTATCCATAGAAAAGCATCCGCAGCGAAAGCTGCGGATGCTTTTCTATGCGGACATTTTCCTATATCTATATATAGTGGGAAAAGGCGGATCAGCCTTTCGCGCTCAGCTCAGGTTTCCCGGCTTTGCGGCGCAGCCGTTGGAAACGGCGGAAAGCAGGCCGCGACCTCTGCTGTTTTCAGCGCAGCGCCAGCTCTTGCGAAAGATGCTCCGCGATGACGCGGTTGCCGTTTTGGTTGGGGTGCACGCCGTCAACAAAATATTCGGGGTGGTTCCGGGTCAGCGCATAGAGGTCCAGCACCTGCAGCCCATACTGCTTGCCGAGAGCGCGCACCAGGGGCCGGATCACGTCCCGAATGGGAAGGTTTTCAATGTCAAAGGCGATGATGCCGCTGTGCTCTTCCGGAAAGGCCATCGGCGGCGTCATGAGAACGATCCGATGGGGCCAGGGCAGGGCGATCAGCTCCCACACGAACTCTTCATATTCCCGCTTGAACCGCGCCGCATCCCAGTTGTAGGGCTTGGCGTCGTTGGTGCCCAGCATCAGTACGATCAGCTCCGGACGGGCTTTCTTCAGGTGCTTCAGAAATCCGACCCGATGGTAGGGAAAATCGCCCTCCCGCTGCAGCGTCGCGCCGGAAACACCGTAGTTGAGCACCTGGAAGATGCCGCCCAGGCTGCGCTGCCAGACGAAAGGCCAGGCGTCCCGCTGCCTCGTCTGCGCCACGCCCGCGCCGAAGGTGATGCTGTCGCCGATGCAGGCGATCCGCCGCTTGTTCCGGTCCGGCTTGCCCGGATGGGTAAGGAGTCTGCCGATGTACAGTCCGATGTTCATGCTTTATCCCTCCACTAAAGGCCACGAAGGGCTCGTTTTTCGCGCGGCCGATTGTTTGAATTGCGTATTTGCATATTATTTATTATAATGATTATAGGATGGCGAAAAGCGAAAGAGCTTTTCGCCGCGCAGCTTTGCTGCGCAGCAAAACAGCAAAGCTGTTTTGCCATATACTCATTGCAATGAGCATCGGGCGAATGATTTTTAGAATCATTCGCTGCCAAACTTGTCGTTTGGCAGCGAAATCAATCGAATCTTCGATTGATTTCGCTATCCGATGATCATTATATCATGCCGGGCAGAGAAGGGAAATGCTGTTTTTTCGTCTTCCCCACAGCGCAGAGACGGCCGCTTTGTACCTTGCTCCTGCCGGCGTTGCGTGATACAATAAAGAACCGTTAAGCCGATTACAGGAGGAGAGCACATGCGTATTGCCGTAATCACCGGAGCGTCCGCCGGAATCGGGCGTGAATTTGTCTATGCCGTTGATCGGGAAATGGAGTTTGACGAGATCTGGGTCATCGCCCGGCGGCGGGACCGGCTGGAGGAGCTGGCCGGAAAGTGCCGCAGCCGCATCCGCCCGCTGACGCTGGACCTTTCGGAGGAGCGGGCCGTGGAGGAATACGCCGCGCTGCTTGCGCAGGAGAAGCCGGAGCTTGGCCTTCTCATCAACGCCGCCGGCTGCGGGGTTTTCGGCCCCTTTGCGGAGAAGGACCTGCAGCGTCAGCTCTCCAGCGCCCGGCTCAACGCCCTGGCGCTCACCGCCATGTGCCACGTGAGCCTGCCCTATATGGGTCCGGGCGCCGCCATTGTCAACATGGGCTCCAACTCCGCCTGGCAGCCGGTGCCGTATCAGGCTGTGTACGGCGCCAGCAAGAGCTATGTGCTCTCCCTGTCCCGGGCGCTGGGGCGGGAGCTGCGGCCCCGGGGCGTGCATGTGATGTGCGTCTGCCCTGGCTGGATCAAGACGGAGTTTCAGCAGCACGCCCAGCACGACGCGTATATCCGCTATGTGGACCGTTGGTACGGCCCGGACGAGGTGGCCGCCCAGGCCATGGCGGACCTGAAAAAGAAAAAGACCGTTTCCATTCTGGGCAGCCCCGTCCGCCGTCAGGTGGCGCTGGTCAAGCACCTGCCCGTACAGTGGGTCATGGACATCTGGTGCCGCCAGCAGGGCATCGAATAAAGCAAAAAAACATCGGAGACGGATGAAGTGAACCCCAAAAGTTAGACATTAATTGAATTAGGCGACCTGAAGGGTCT
>CAMKAP010000061.1 GCA_946410505.1 uncultured Clostridia bacterium | reverse complement strand
CAAACCCCTGCGCGACCTGTATCAGACCGTGTTTTTCCTGCCCTATGTCACGAACACGCTGGCTGTCGGCCTGGTGTTTATGATCCTCTTTAAGAAAACCGCCTATTCCGACGGCCTTATCAACCTGCTGATCCACTTTTTCGGCGGCCAGTCCGTGGACTTCATCGATGGTCCTTACTGGGCGAAGATGCTGGTCATGTGTATCTACACGGTCTGGGTGGTCATGCCCTTCAAAATTCTGATCCTCACCTCCGCTCTCGCTTCGGTGCGGCAGGACTACTACAATGCCGCCAAGATCGACGGTACCTCCAAGTGGCGCACCTTCACCCGCATCACGCTGCCCATGATCTCCCCGATGATTTTCTATCTCATCATCACGGGCTTCATCGGCGCCTTCAAGGCCTACAGCGATGAGGTCGCCATCTTCGGCACCGATCTGAACGCCGCCGGCATGAACACCATCGTGGGCTATGTCTACGACATGCTTTACGGCGACAGCGGCGGCTATCCCTCCTATGCCTCTGCCGCCGCGCTGATCCTCTTCGCCATTGTGCTGACCATCACGGTGATAAACCTCATGATCAGCAAAAAGAATGTCCAGTACTGAGGGGGTGCGGTCATGAACTATGATAAAATCGAACTGGCCGCGCGCCGGCGGGACAAGATCCGTAAAATCATCACCTATACGCTCCTGACGCTCTGGGCGCTGATCGTGCTTTTTCCCTTTTACTGGATGCTTCTGAGCTCGGTGAAGAGCTACAGCGCTTACAACGGCGAGTATATCCCCAGCTTCTTTACGCTCTCCCCTACTCTGCAGAACTACGTGGACGCCTTCACGACGGTGAATCTGGCGCGCTACTTTACCAACACCATCGTCTTTACGGTCGCCACCACCGCGCTCATGATGGTTGTCATCATCTTCGCGGCCTACGCTTTTGCCCGTCTGGATTTCCCGGGAAAAAACCTGGTCTTCGCACTGTTTCTCTCCCTGATGATGATCCCCAGCGAGCTTGTCATCATCACAAATTTCGTCACCATCACCAACTGGGGCATGCGCAACACCTTCTGGGGCCTGATCCTGCCCTCCGTCACTTCCGTCTTCTATATCTATCTGCTCAAGGAAAACTTTGAGCAGATCCCGGACGAGCTTTACAAAGCAGCAAAGGTGGACGGCACCTCTGACCTCAAGTATCTGTTCAAGGTCATGCTCCCCATCGCCCAGCCCACCGTGGTCACCATCGTGATTCTGAAGGTCATCGAGTGCTGGAACAGTTATGTCTGGCCCCGTCTCATTACCGATGACGAAGCCTATTTCCTGGTCTCCAACGGTATTCAGGAAATCCGCGAAAACGGCTTCGGGCGCGAAAACATCCCCGCGATGATGGCCGCCGTGGTGGTCATCTCGGTGCCGCTCATCATTCTGTTCCTGGTCTTCCACAAGAAGATCATGGCCGGCGTCTCGAGAGGGGGTACCAAAGGATGAAAAAACGTATTGCCTGCATCCTGCTCTGCCTCATGATGGTCCTGCCGCTCTGTGCCTGCCACGGCTCCCGCGAGCGCGCCGCTTTCGCCGTGCCGGAGAGCTTCGACACCTCCCGCGATTATGAGATCACCTTCTGGGCTAAGAACGACACCAACAAGGTACAGACGGCCATCTATCAGAAAGCAATTTCTGATTTTGAAGCCCTCTATCCCAATATCAAGGTGAACATGCGGCTATACACCGATTACGGCAAGATCTACAACGACGTGATCACCAACATCGCCACTGATACTACGCCGAACGTCTGTGTCACCTATCCGGACCATATCGCCACCTATATGACCGGTGCAGACGTGGTCGTCCCTCTGGACGAGCTGTTTGCGGACGAAAACTTCGGCTTTGGCGGAACGGAGCTGCGCTATGACGCCCCCACCCGGGACGAGGTGATCCCCGAATTCCTCGCAGAGGGGATGATCGGCGGCGTCAGCTACGCCGTGCCCTACATGCGCTCCACCGAGGCCTGCTACGTCAACAAGACTTATGTGGAAAAGCTGGGCTACACGCTGCCGAAAGTGCTGACCTGGGATTTTGTATGGGAGGTATCCGAAGCCGCCATGGCCAAGGACGCCTACGGCAATTACAAGCTCAACGGGCAGAAGGTTATGATCCCCTTCATCTACAAGTCCACCGACAACATGATGATCCAGATGCTGCGGCAGAAGGGCGCGGGCTACTCCACAGAGTCGGGCGAAGTACAGATTTTCAACGACACCACCAAGGAGCTACTGTACACCATCGCGCAGCATGTGAAAAACGGCGCCTTTTCAACCTTCAAGATCTCCTCTTATCCCGCGAACTTCCTCAATGCAGGGCAGTGTCTCTTTGCGGTAGACTCCACGGCCGGCGCCACCTGGATCGGCTCTGAGGCGCCCCTGCTGGACATCAGTGAGGATAAGCTGGTACCTTTTGAGACGGCGGTGCTTCCGGTGCCGCAGTTTGACCCGGAAAACCCTGTGATGATCTCTCAGGGTCCAAGCCTCTGCATCTTCAACAAGGAAGACCCGCAGGTGGTGCTGGCCTCCTGGCTCTTCACCCAGTATCTGCTCACAAACGAGGTGCAGATCGCCTACGCCGAGACGGAGGGCTACTCTCCCGTCACCTCCAAGGCCCGTGAGAGCGAGGAATACAGGGATTACCTCTCCCGCTCCGGGGAGGACAACAACGAGCATTACGCCGTGAAAATCGAAGCGACGAAGCTTTTGATGGAGAATACCGCCAATACTTTCACCACGCCGGTATTCAACGGTTCCGCCTCCCTGCGCGACGCTGCCGGACAGATGATCGAAGACGTGACCAAATCGGTGCGGCGCAAACAAACTGTAGATGAGAGTTACATGCAGAAGCTCTTCTCCGATGTCAATTCCCTCTACCGTTTGGACCAGATCAGCGCATCCGGCGCCGGCGGCCCCAGCGATCTGGGTCCCCTGCCGCAGACGGCGGTCGTTCTGCTGTCGTCACTCGTGATTGCCTGGCTGCTGATCGGCCTCTTCGCCGGTATTGGAGCGATCCGCAGAAAACAGAGCAAATAAAGTATTCTGCTCCGCAGCGACACGCTCGCTGCGGAGCTCAAGCTGTCGACGAACTCCGTTTCTGTCATCCTGAGCGTAGCGAAGGATCTCGAAAAGATCGTTATTTATACTAATATCTAATAGAAATCTTTAAAATCTCCCGGCCAGAATTGCACCATGCTTCGTTGGAGCCCTTGACCATATATCTCCATTATGCTCTGCGGCCTCTGCCTCGCCTGGCACAATTCTGCCTCGGAATCTTTTTAAAGCTTCTTATTAGAAATTAGTATTAATCATTTAATCAAAATAAGAGATTCTTCGTCACTTCATTCCTCAGAATGACAATCCTATTTTTGCTTGTGCGACTTTGTCTACACATGTGCTCCGCAGCGACCTTGTCGCTGCGGAGCTTTCTTCTTCGACTAAAGATTTCAATTCGGTAACTTTTTGACGACCTGTCACAAAGCCTTGATTTTCCCGGCATTTTGGTTATAATGACACTGTCCCTAAAAAAATATTTTTTTAACCAAGGAGGACAAACATGAAAAAGTATCTTGCACTTCTTCTCGCGCTTGCCATGATCTTCGCCCTGGCTGCCTGCGGCCAGGCCGCTGCTCCCGCCGCCACCGAGGAGGCTGCCCCCGCCGAGGAAGCCGCCCCTGCTGAGGAGGCCGCTCCCGCCGAGGAGGCTGCCCCCGCCGAGGAGGCTGCCCCTGCCGAGGAAGCCGCTCCCGCCGAGGAGCCCGCCGCTGCGATGAGCTATGACGAGTTTCTGGCCGCCGATTTGGACACCGAGGTCACCGTTGAGGCCTATGTTCAGGCGAAGCAGTCCTGGTGGGACAACAAGGTCACGGTTTACCTTGCTGATTCCGACGGCGCTTACTTTGTTTACGAATTGGCCTGCTCCGAAGAGGATAACGAGAAGCTCGTTCCCGGCCAGAAGATCCGCGTCACCGGCTTCAAGTCCGAGTGGGCCGGCGAGGTGGAAATCACCGACGCCAGCTTTGAGCTGCTTGAGGGCGATTCCTTTATCGCCGAGGCAAAGGACATCACCGATGTCTGGGGCACCGTCGACATGGTCAACCATATGAACCAGCTGGTCTCCTTCAAGGGTCTGACTGTCGAGGCCTATGACGATACCGGCGCCGCCTTCGCTTACAAGAACCCTGAGGAAAAGACGGACGACCTGTACTTCAAGGTAACGCTCGGCGATACCACCTACGAGTTCTGCGTGGAGTACTACCTCTGCAATGAGGAGACCGACGTGTATAAGGCTGTTGAGAACCTGAAGGTCGGCGATGTCATTGATCTGGAGGGCTTCCTGTACTGGTATGAAGGCCCCAACCTCCAGGCCACTTCCGTTGTGGTCGAGTAATTCTTTCCGGCAAAAAACTGCGGATCGTTTTTGATCCGCAGTTTTTTTATTCGTCTTTCACAAAATAGTGTCGGGCAATCCATTTGGACAGGCCGTCCAGGCCAGGATAGACGATCCGCTCGGACATGTTGAGCTGGTCGAGCATATCCCGCACGCGCCAGCGCAGCTTCCGGTCGATCACATACTTGACCGTGTGCTCCGTATATCTGTCCAGAAAGGCCTCCACGTCCTCCATATCCAGCGGGATGATGGAAAAGAACGCGTACTGGTTTACGATTCGCTGATTGATGGAGGGCGGTTCGATGACAAGCATGGCCCTGTCCCCCATGTCGGCGTCATATTGATTAAGGCTGCTGGCCGCCTGGGTCAGCATGTCCACGGAGAAGACCTCCGCCTTGTTTTCGTGCATTATGGCCTGGTATTTCTCCGGAAGCAGAGAGTGCAGCTCATTGATGTCGATGCGCCAGACCATGCAATCGTGGTCAGCCATATTTTCCAGGTTTTCCTCGCTGACTGCAAAGTGCAGCGCCACCAGCGCCGAGTGGGTCCAGTCCAGAAGACGCGTGGGCAGGCCGTGGTGCTGCCCCAGGATCATCTGCCGCCAGACGGAGTGGGCCACGCTCGGGTCTTCAATCACAGCGTATTTGGCGAAGTTTTTGAGGATCGCGGGCTCCAGCGTCCGCTCCAGTTCCTTGCAGTTCCGTCGCAGGCTTGTGGTCATTTTATAGTTAATGTTCGGCATGCCGCGGTACACGTAGTTGCAGCGGTTGCGCTTGAGCTCCGGACGGTATTCCTGGTCCGAGAGCAGCGGAACCAGCTCTTCCACGCTGGTAATATGGATTTCCTTGATCATTTTTTCAGCTCCATCTTCATATACAGTGTCGCCGGCAGCGGGCTGGGATTATAGCCTGGCATATCCGCAAAGCCCAGTCGATGATAAAGCCGAATCGCTTCCGGCAGGAACGGCTGGGTATCCAGCTGCAGCGTCCGGTAGCCTGCGATACGCGCCTCGCGGATGATTTTTTCTGTCAGCGCGCACCCGATCCCTTTTCCGCGAAAAGCGGGCCGAACATAGAGCCGTTTGAGCTCTCCCAGCTCGTCGCTCAGGCGGTGCAGGGCAGCGCATCCGGCAGTCTCGCCGTTATATTCCGCAAGGTACAGTCTTCCACCCGGCTCTCCGTATTTCTCCGAGAGGTCGGCGATCTCCCGCTCGTAGTCCTGCAGATCCAGATATTGCTGAAACGCCGGATCTCCCGCCACGAGAATCGCTGTGTACTCGGTGAAGAGCCTACGGATCTCCTCCGGAGAATCATAGGCGCTTCGGATCACAAGGCTCATGAGCAGCGCTCCTTTCAGAATTCTGTGCAACAGTTTACTCCGAAAAGCACATTCCCGTCAAGTCGACGCAAATTGACTTTTTGAAATACGAGAAATATACTGTAAGAGGTGATGCATATGGAGAAAAAACTCTTTCTGATCGGCGCAGCGGGAGTCGGGAAAACCAGACTGATCCGTGAAGTGCTTGGTGAGCAGCTGGCTTCTGCTGGCGGATATATTACAATGCGGAGCACTGACAGCGAGGGGCGTTTCGTGGGCTATTCCCTGTTGCCTGCCGCAGCCGCAGCGGGGGTTGCGGGATTTGTACCGGAGCTCTACCTGGACTGCCGCAGTTTTCCGCCCCGGAAGGACCATGAGGTCTTCCGACAGACCGGCGTCCGGCTGCTGGCGGAAGCAGTGTGGTACCCCTATGCCCTGCTGGATGAACTGGGTGGCTATGAGCTGGTGATCCCGGAGTTCGGCACAGCGCTCCAGACTTATCTCAATACGCCTCACCCCTGCCTCGGTGCTCTGAGGAGCCCGGAAGACGCCGAGCTGCTGCGCGGTCTTCTGGGGCTGAGCGATCGATACCCGGCAAAGCTGCGCGGGCTTCTGGACACGCTGGAGCACGCTCAGGACTGCAGGATTGCGGAACTTCGGGAAGATAACATGGACGAGATCCGCGCTTTGCTGAAGCAGTGGTGCACGGAGTATGCCGGATGAGGAACAGGGATACAGGCATTGCCCCGCTCCTGACAGACCAAAGCGTTTTATCGCCGACATGGAGCTTTGCCTGCAATGGCATACAAATATCCCCCCTCCGGGGTTGCGAAGCCTGACGCGATCCTGTATAATATTTTTATCCTGATAGCGAGAGAAAGTGACCGATATGCACGAACACGAAGAAGAAGTCTATTACCATGACCACGGCGACGGTCATGTACACGCCCACCCTGTAGAGCATGTGCACGGACACGAACACGGCCACGGGCATGTCCATACCCAGACCAAGGCAGTGATCAACCGACTCTCCCGAGCCATCGGGCACCTGGAGTCCGTCAAGCGCATGGTGGAAGACGGACGGGACTGCACGGAAGTCCTGGTGCAGCTGGCGGCAGTCCGCTCTGCCCTGAGCAGCACCGCTCGGGTGATCCTCAAGGACCATCTGGAGCACTGTGTGGGCGACGGCGATTCCGCAGATCTGCAGGCTCTGAACGAGGCCATCGACAAGTTTATGGGTTAGTTCATGCTTCAAGATAACAGGAAAATGATCCCGCAGGGACAAGTCCCTGCGGGATCATTTTTAGAAGCACCCGGCAGTTGCCGCATGCAGGCAGCAAGGAAATTCTAAGGATTCACACACTCTCGTCCCCTTCATCGTTTACATCCCGCAGCGAAATGTTCAGTGCAGCGCCGATATAAATGATCTGGCAGCAGAGGAAGAGCCAGAACATCAGCAAAATCAGAGAGGCAAGAGAGCCGTAGACCAGCGGATATCGGGTCGAGGCCGCGATAAAAACAGAAAACACCCAGCTCATTCCCACAACGCCAAGGGTGCCAAAGATGGCACCCGGAAGGATCGGATAGCGGTCCCGGCGGCGCTTGGAGACCTGATAAATCCCGTAGAAGATCACAAGCATGATACCGCCCATCATTAGAAAGCGGATCCATTGCCAGGAGCTGCTGATGTCAATAAACGGGAGCCAGCCGTTCAGAAGCTCAATGAAGTCCCGCCCCGTGAACATGACGACGATGCCGAAATACATGGAGGCAAGAAAGGCCAGAGAAAAGATCAGGCTGAACAGAAAATCCCGAATGCCCTGAAAACGCCGGCCGCCCTGCATTTCGCCGATGGTGCCCTGCAGTGTGCGGACTGCTGCGCTGGCAGAGGTGAGTACCACCGTGAGACCTGCAAAGAACATGGCGGTGCTGTGGCTCATGGAGACATAGACAATGAAGGATTTAATGGTGCGCGTAGTCTCCGCACTCATAAAATCGTCCAGAAAATTGAGGATCTGCATCGCTTTGGCATAGTTGTTGCCAAGCAAGGAATACAGGCAGATAATCAGGGGGAAGATGGTCATTGTCATATAATATGACAGGGCCGCTGCGGCGCGGGGGATGCGCTTATCGCTGTAGAGCCACGCGATCTCACGAACCACCTGCAGAGCTTTCATCGTATCCCTCCTCTCCCAACAAAGAATAACAGGAACTCCACATAAAGCAGAGTTCCTGTTATTATACACGATCCTTGACGCAGAAGCAAGCGAAAAGCCGTAAAGTGTGCCGATCGCATTTACTTGGTGTTGAAGATCTTGAAAATGCTGTCAAAGGGATCTTCCCCGGCGGGTTCAGCAGCAGCGGGCGCGGCAGCAGGCTCCCCGCCGATGGGAGGCGGGACGGCAGACACGGCGGCGGCTCTCTCCGCAGCGCCGGTGAACAGGCCCTGAGGCTTGGCAGCAGGAGCGGGAGCGGCCTTCTCGGCAGGCTTCTCCGCACCGGCGTTCTCTTCAAAGCCGGTAGCAATGACAGTCACGCGGATCTCATCCTGCAGCGTATCGTCGAAAGTGGCGCCGAAGATGATATTGGCGTCGGGATGCGCGGCCTCCTGCACCAAATTGGCGGCAGCCTCCACATCCTCCAGGCCCATGTCCTCTGAGCCGGTGATGTTGATGAGCACACCGCGGGCGCCGTTGATGGAGGTCTCCATCAGGGGGCTGGCGACGGCCATGCGGGCGGCGTCCTCCGCCTTGCCCTTGCCGGCGGCATGACCAACGCCCATGTGGGCAAAGCCGGCGTTCTTCATGATGCAGGTCACATCGGCAAAGTCCAGATTGATGAATCCGGTGTTCTTGATCAGATCGGAGATGCTGGTGACAGCCTGCTTGAGCACGTCGTCCGCGATCTCAAAAGCGTTGGCCAGCGTAACCTTTTGGTCGGTAGCGTATTTCAGGCGGTCATTGGGGATGATGAGCAGAGAGTCCACCCGGCCGAGCAGGTCGCGGATGCCCTCATTGGCCTGATCCATGCGGCGCTTGCCCTCGAACTTGAAGGGCTTGGTCACGACACCGACGGTGAGGCAGCCGGCCTCACGGGCGATCTCCGCCACGGCGGGAGCCGCACCGGTACCGGTGCCGCCGCCCATACCGGCGGTGATAAACACCATGTCGGCTTCCTCGATGGCCTTGGCGATATTGTTCCGGCTCTCCTCGGCGGCGCGCTTGCCAACCTCGGGATCGGAGCCGGCGCCCTGGCCGCGGGTCACCTTTTCACCGATCTGAATCTTCTGATCGGCGTTGGAAACGGACAGCGCCTGCTTGTCTGTATTGATTGCAATAAACTCGACACCCTGGGTGCCGGCTTTTACCATTCTGTTGACCACGTTGTTGCCGGCGCCGCCGACGCCAACGACCTTGATCGTTACCACATTATCGGGTCCGGTTTCGGTTTTATAATCCATTGTCTTGCCTCCATCTCTATTCTAAGGCTGTACGGAACACAGCACATCAGATTGCTATGCTATATATTATTACATTTTTCTATCCCGGTCAAGTAGGATTTGGGGATTTTAGAAATCTTTTGTAAGGATTTTGTAATTGGAAAAGATTTCAGTTGGGACTGAAGTGGGCAGTCCTCCCGTCGGACAGGTCTATAATGCCCACATCGCCGGGCTTGAGTTTCCCCAGCACGTTCACAAACATGCCGAATTTCCGCTCCAGATTATTCTGTGTCCCCAGCACGACGGTATACTTGTTGCTGTAAGTGAATTCAGGGCTTTTGGGGTTAGAAAAGTTTACGCGCTTGACCTCGGAATAGAGGCCGCGTTCCTCGATCTGATAAAGCACGGCTGCCAGAAAATCCACCAGCTCCTGATCCTGGTCCTCTGTCTGCATCTGCTCGCCGATGAGCAGGGTGCCGGGCCGGATGCCCACGATCGGGATCAGCGAGGCCGTCTCGCCCTCGGCCGCCTTGCCCAGCACCTTGCAG